>NZ_JAEMUC010000055.1:0-17006 GCF_018342455.1 Neochlamydia sp. AcF95
GCTTCAAGCTTCGCGACTTATAAATTGTGTTTCCTTTATTTTTATCACAAATGTCAGATTAAGTCCTACCTATTACAGTTAATCGGTTTTGCTGCAAATTTAGCTCTTTTAGTTGGGATAGCTGCCCAATCTCAGCAGGAAGAGCAGCTAGCATGTTTTGCTGCAAGTTAAGTCTTTGCAGCTGAGATAGCTGCCCGATTTGAGTAGGAATAGCGATTAGCCGGTTTTGCTGCAAATTTAGCTCTTTTAGCTGGGATAGCTGCCCAACCTCAGCAGGAAGAGCAGCTAGCATGTTTTGTTGCAAGTTAAGTCTCTGCAGCTGAGATAGCTGCCCGATTTCTGTAGGAATAGCGATTAGCCGGTTTTGTGGCAAGTCCAGCCATATGAGCTGGGAGAGCTGGCCGATTTCAGCAGGAACATACTTTAGCTCGTTTTTTTGCAAATTAAGCCACTCTAAATTAAGGAGTTTTCCAATTCCAGGCGGGAGAATGGTTAGCTGGTTTTGCTGCAGGAAAAGTAGGCGTAGTTGGTAAAGGCACTGCATTTCAGACGGAACAGTTGTTAGCAGATTTTGATGCACATCAAGATTTTCCAACCGAGAGAGCCGTCCTATTTCTATCGGAAGAGAGGTTAATTTATTTTGACTTAAGGTAAGTATCCTCAGCCGAGCTAGCTGCCCGATTTCTACAGGAAGAGACTTAAGCTGATTGTTGCTTAGAGAAAAACGTTGGAGATTAGAGAGCTACCCTATTTTTACAGGAAGCACGGTTAGCTGATTGTTGCTTAAGGAAAGATCTTGCAGCTGAGAGAGCTGCCCGATTTCTACAGGAAGCGCGGTTAGCTGATTGCTGCTTAGATAAAGATTTTGGAGGTTAGAGAGCTGCCCTATTTCTGGTGGCAGGCTCGTAAGAGAGTTTTGCTGCAAGTCAAGTGTTTTCAGGTTAACTAGCTGTCCAATTTCGGCAGGCAGGAAAGTTAAATTTATTTTCTTTGTAATAAATCCTCTCCTCTTAAAACTTAGATAAGTAACATTTTTTCCATGCTCTTTTAGCCAATCTTTAAAAAGTGCCCCCTTTCTCTTTAAAGGGAGCATTTTAATCTTTTCTTGATCTAAATATTCTCTCCCTCCAGGCAGCTCCTCCCACAATAGAAGACGGCTAATATTGAGGAGATAGGAAGCATATGTCAAAAAGTCGAAGACATCGTTTTTTTTATTTTCTCCTTTAAATTCTAAAGGAGAGAGAGATTCAACCCAGGTTAAAACTTGTTTAAAGATGTGCTTCAATTTTGCTTCCACTGAAAGGTTAAAGTCGATTTTATAGATTTGATCTAAACTGTACGCGTGCTCAGCCGAATTACCCTCTTCATAAGGAAAATGTAAATTGATGATTTCTTTATAAAGAGAGTTCATACCTTCCAAAGAAAGAGCTGGAGCGCTGCTAACCGATAAAATAGACAAAGGAGAGTCAGAGATAAAATAAGATCGTTGATGGATTTGCTGCAGCTTCTCCAGGGTAAATTGCCTCACCTTTTTATTTTCACCTAATAGATTCTTTGTCCATTGATAGCTTATCTTTTCATCCTCCGTCAGCTCTTCGCCTTCCTGCCTAATTAGCTCTTCCACTTGTTTCTCAAGCATTTTCTTTAAAGCCGGATTGATTTGAATTTGAGGTTCTTCTAGAAGGTTAAATAAGAGTTCTATATAGCCTTCTTTAAAAGAGTCCGCAGAGCAGAGCATTTTTTCTTTACCTTTCTCGCGACAAAGGGAAGGGAGCTTTGAAGAGGAAGAAGATTTTTCTGAGCGTTTAAGGCAAAACTCTAGATAAGCTTGGGCTTTCTCATAAGTAGGACTTAATCGCAGAGATTGCAATAAAGCTTCTACAGCTGCTTCATGATTTCCTTTTTCGGCGTATTGCTTAGCCCTTAGAAAATGCTTTACAGCTTCTTCAATAGGATCATGTTTAAATTCTTCTAAAGGATGCGACTCAGCAGCCTCAGCTAGCTGCCTGATCGTATAGTTGGGTGCATGCCTTTCAATAACCTTTCTATCTAGAGGACAAAGTTTATTGCGCGCTAAGCATTGAATGACGGTATCTTTGTTAAAGGTATGGCCACACGGAAATAAAGTAACCGCCTGAGTCATCAATTCTCCTGATATAACGTCTTCTATATTTTCTGAAACTGTGCTTCTAAAGTCTGTCTGCTGCCTAGGAATAGGATCTGAGGGTATCATATAAGCTCCTTAAATTTTATCGTCAGTTAGCCTATCGCGCGCTGGATATATAATTTTTACAATTGCCTTATCTCTCTCATTTAAGATAAGTTAAATGTTTACATTAGTTGAAGCAATGTTTTATTTTGAGCGTTTTATTAATTTGATAAGCATGTGAAACGGTCACGCTGTTCTACCCCCCCCTGGCCGCTTACTGTGCTTATACGTTTTTGAGCTATTCCTTATACAACCTCATACTCAATAAAACCATTTCATCAGCAAAGTCAAAGCAAAGAAAATGTTTTACTTAATGAAAACCAAAAGATATCTGCTCTAACTCCCTATGCCCACCTCAGGTCAAATGAAAAATTTTCTACAATAGAAGAGAGGTTATTGCTCACACACTCAGAGGAGGATTCTTTATTTAGTTTTGAAGTAGATAAGGTTAGGCCATCTATTAACTTGCTCGCTATTCCATAAAAACATCTACAAGCTTGCTAGTAATGACTATAATGCTAAGTAAGAAAACCGCTTCAAGGAATTTTACATCCTCGAAGCTAAAAAATTTTAGATTTGCTGGTAGATAGGAAAAGCATCTATTTTCTTCACCACGAAGTTCTAATGGATTATTTAGTTACTCAACAACGAACCACAGCATTTGGAAAAAGCATCTTGATCTTAGCAGGAACACCGGTTAGCCGGTTTTGTTGCAAGTAAATCCAACCCAGCTGAGATAGCTGTTTCATCTCGATAGGGAGAACTGTTAGCCGATTTTGTTGCAAGTCAAGGCCTCGCAGGCAAGATAGCTGCCCAATTTCGGCAGGAAGAGAGTCTAGCTGGTTCCAACTTAAATCAAGCTGTTCCAGCTTAGATAGCTGCCCAATTTCAGCAGGTAGAGCCTTAAGTTGGTTTTGCTGTAAATTAAGCCATGTCAGCTGAGATAGGAGCCCAATTTCAGCAGGAAGGACCTTAAGGTGGTTTTGCTTCAATCCCAGCATTTGCAGCTCAGAGAGTTGCCCAATTTCAGCAGGAAGAGCCGTAAGGTGGTTTTGCTCCAATCGCAGTATTTGCAGCTTAGAGAGCTGCCCTATGGAAGCAGGCAGAGTTGTTAGATGGTTCTGCTCCAAACGAAGATGTTTCAATTGAGACAGTTGCCAGGCTTCAACAGGTAGAGCCGTTAGTTGATTTTTCCCCACGTTAAGCACCGCTAGCTTGGAAAGCTGCCCAATTTCTGCAGGCAGAGCTGTAAGGTGGTTTTGCTCTAACTCTAGGTCCCATAAGTTAGAAAGCTGCCCAATTTCAGCAGGAAGAGAGGTTATATAGTTTTGGCGCAAGTCAAGCTGCTTTAATTGAGAGAGCTGCCAAATCTCGACAGGAACAACTGTTAGCTGGTTTTGCTGCAAATTAAGGAATTCTAGCTTGGAAAGTTGCCTAATTTCTGCAGGCATGGTTGTGAAACGGTTTTGATATAGATTAAGCCGTGTCAGCTCAGAGAGCTGCCCGATTTCTGCAGGGAGAGTCGTGAGATGGTTTTGCTGCAAATCCAAGGTTTCTAGCTTAGAAAGCTGCCCAATTTCAGGGGGAAGCACTGTTAGATGATTATGGTCTAGGCTGAGCTGTTGCAAATTAGAGAGCCGCCCAATCTCCGCAGGAACGGTAGTGAGTTGATTGTCGCCTATGAAAAGCCGTTGCAGCTGAGACAGCTGCCCAATTTCTGCAGGCAAAAAAGTTAAGCCTACCCCACGGATCCTATGGATAAAATCTCTTCCAACGATACGAACATTGATCGCATCTTTTCCATGTTCTTTTAGAAACTCTTCTAAAAGCTCGCCTTTTTTCTTTAAAGGCAATGCTTTAATTTTTTCTTCAATTAAATAATCTCTGCCCTTGGGTAGATTTTCCCAGAGTAAAAAGCGATTAATATGGAGATGATAAGAAACATAGGTCGAAATGTTGAAAGCTTCATTGTCTTTATTTTCTCTTTCGAAGTCTACAGGGGAAAGAGATTTAGCCCAGGTTAAAACTTGCTCAAAGATGTGTCTTACCTTTGCTGCTACAGAGAGCTCGGGCTTAATTTTATACACTTGATCCAAAATGCGAGCGCATTCGTTGAGATTTTTATTTTGATGAGGAAAATGGAAATCTATTATTTTTCTGTACAGAATACCTATAGGCTCTGGAGAAAGAGCTTGAGCGGTAACAGTTGAAGGTGGAGCAGTCGCTATAGGAGATGAGGGATGGATTTGCTGCAGCTTCTCCAGGGCAAATTGTCTTACCTTTTTATTTTCACCTAATAGATTCTTTGTCCATTGATAGCTTGCCTTTTCTTGCTCGGTCAGCTCTTCACCCTCATGGCTAATTAAGCCTTCCACTTGTTTCTCAAGCATTTTCTTTAAAGCCGGATGGGCTTGAATTTGAGGTTCTTCTAGAAGGTTAAATAAGAGTTCTATGTAGCCTTCTTTAAAGGGGCTCGCAGAGGAGTGTACTTTTTCTTTGCCTTTTTCGCGACAAGGGAAAAGAGGCTTTGAAGAGGAATTTGAAGAACGTTTAAGGCAGAACTCTAGGTAAGCTTGAGCCTTTTCATAAGTAGGACTTAATCGCAGAGATTGCAATAAAGCTTCTACAGCTGCTTCATGATTTCCTTTTTCGGCGTATTGCTTCGCCCGTAGGAAATGCTCTATAGCTTCATCGCTAGGTTCGTTTTTATGTTCTTCTAAAGGATGCGACTCAGCCGTTTCGGCTAGGTGCCTGATCGTATAGTTGGGTATATGCCTTTCAATCAGCTGCCTATCCAACGGACAGAGTTTATTACGCGCTAAACATTGAATGGCGGTATCTTCATTAAAAGTATGACCACAAGGGATCAAGGTGACCGCCCGGGTCATCAACTCTCCTGATACAGCATCTTCTATATTCTCTGAAACTGTGCTTCTAAAGTCTGTCTGCTGCCTAGGAATAGGGTCTGAGGGTATCATATAAGCTCCTTAAGTTTTGCCATCAGCTAGCTTATCAATTTGGATGTATAATTTTTAGAATTAACTTAACTCTCTCATTTAAGATAAGTTAACTTTTTTGGTTATTTTAAGCAATTTTTCATTTTAAGCGTTTAAACACCTTGCTAGATATGTTATCTAAGGCACTTACTGTTTGTTATTAAAGCAATAAGAATGAATTATTTAATACAGGCCAAAGATTCATCTCCTTTAAAATAGACCGGCAAATCAGACGAAAAAGGAGGCGAGGCATCACAGTTGCAATTTAGCTTTCCTTTCTGCTAACTCTGAGGCCCGGCAAAGACCTCGCTCATCATTTAAGCTTTTTCCTCCCCTTTCTTTTTAATCCATCACATTTTTTATAAGGAATTAGCTAAAAAACACTTCTTACTTTTTTAAACGCATGTTAAAGCGGATTTCCACTGATTTCAAGTTTTTCTAACTGAGGAAGCTGACGTATCTCTGTAGGAATGGTGGTGAGCTGGTTTTGACTTAAATCAAGGACATACAGCCCACGAAGTTGTCGCATTTTAGCAGGAAGAGCCGTAAGGTGGTTTTGCTGTAAGTCGAGCGTTTCTAACCTAAAAAGATTGCCTATTTCCGAGGGAAGAGCAGTGAGCCGGTTTTGCTTCAAGCTAAGCGTTCTTAGCTGGGATAGCTGCCCAATCTCAGCAGGAAGAGCGGTGAGCTGGTTTTGTTGTAAGTAAATCAGCCTTAGTTGAGAAAGTTGTCCCATTGCAGCAGGAAGAGCAGTTAGCTGGTTCTGCTGTAATTCAATGCCAGTCAGCAGAGAAAGCTGCCCAATTTGCGCAGGAAGAGCCGTTAGATAATTATTGCTGATATTAAGACCGCGTAGCTGAAAAAGCTGCCCAATTTCGGCAGGTACAAAGGTTAGCTGATTTTGGCTTAAGTTAAGGTATTTTAGCCTAGACATTTGTCCAATCTCAGGAGGTAAAAAGGTTAAACCTAAAGCCGTTAAATTTAGACTAGTAGGGAAGAAGAGTAATGGTTGCTTTTTTATCCACCCTTTTAAAAGCTCTCCTTTTTTCTTTAGAGGCAAAACTTTAATTTCTTCTTGGTTTAAATAATCTTTTCCTCCAAGCAGCTGTTGCCAAAGTAAGAGACGGTTAGTATTTATAAGATAGGAGGTATAATTTGCAAAAGTGAAAGCCTTTTGTTCCTTATTTTCTTCTTCGAACTCTAGAGGAGAAAGAGATTTAGCTAAGGTCAAGAGGTGCTTAAAAATATGCTTCACTTTTGCTTCCGCAGAAAGGCTAGATTCAATTTTATAAATTTGATCCAAAATATGAGCATGGTCGATAAGATTTCGACTTTCATAAGGAAAGTGAAAATTGATTATCTCGTTATAAAGAGAGACCATAGGTTCTGAAGAAAGAGCTTGAATGCTAACCGTAGAAAGTTGAGGAGGGATTAGAGAAATAGGAGAAGACTGCTGGTAAATTTGCTGTAACTTTTCTAGGGCAAATTGCCTCACTTTTTTATTTTCACCTAATAAATTTTTCGTCCATCGATAGCTTACCTTTTCTTTCTCAGTCAGTTCTTCACCCTCCTGACTGATCAGCTCTTCTAATTGGTTTTCAAGCATTTTCTTTAAAGCTGCATTGGCTTGAATTTGCGGTTCTTCTAAAAGGTTAAATAAAAGTTCATTATAGCGTTCTTTAGAAGATTCCGTAGAAAAAGACAATTTTTCTTTATCTTTTTCGTTGGGAAGTGACAAGGACTTTAAAGAGGAGGATGGTAAAATCGAAGAAGGAGAAGCTGAGGAACGTTTAAGGCAAAACTCTAGGTAAGCCTGAGCTTTTTCATAAGTAGGGCTTAATTGTAAAGCTTGCAATAAAGCTTCTATAGCTAATGTATGATCTCCTTTTTCAGCATTTTCTTTGCCCCGTAGGAAATGTTCTACAGCTTCTGGGCTAGGTTCGTTTTTATGTTCTTCTAAAGGATGCGACTCGGCAGTATCGGCTAGGTGTCTGATGGTGTAGTTGGGTATATATCTTTCAATAAGCTGCCTATCCAGAGGGCAGAGTTTATTACGCGCTAAACATTGGATAGCGGTATCCTCATTAAAAATATGGCCACACGGGATCAAAGTAACAGCTTTAGTCATCAGCTCTCCTGATACAGCATCTTCTATATTCTCTGAGACTATGGTTCTAAAGTCTGTTTGCGCGCTTGAAATAGGGGTAGAGGGTATCATATAAGCTCCTTCAGGGTAGGGTCAGTTTGTTTATTAGGTTCATGTTTAATATGCTTTTTTAAGAGCTTGACCTAGCTTGTATGTGTATAAGATTTAATCCTTCTCTCTTTTTTAAGCAATTTTTATTTTTAAGTTAAAAAGGATAAAAATGAAGTTTATGGGCTAATTATAAGCTGAAGAGCCAGAATGATTATAGATTGACCAAGGCTGTGAATTGCCCTTAACCTTTACAAACAATAGAAAAAATTGGATGAGACTGCTGGATGAGTAAATTGTTGGAAGGGTGTTAGTTAATTTAAAAACAATTTAATCAAAACATTTTCTAATCGCTCAGTTTTATTTAGTTTTTTTTGAATGAGTTACATACAGAATGGAAAGGCTTACAGTTAATTTACTAGCCAAGAAAATATAGCATTATGAAGGCGATTATAATCTTTCTGCGGCAAGAAATTGCTTTACTTTAGGTATGACTCTCACCTCTTTACTATAAGAAATTTTGACGCGAGGCCTAAAGCGACTCTACCTAATTTGAGTACTTATCATGCTCTTTTTTTAATCTTCTTCAATGCTTATCTGCGCTAATAAGGAAGAAGGAAATACTTCAGGTGTTTTTTTAATCCTTTCTTTTAACGAAGGATCTATCACTAGGTGTTTAAGAGATGAGGAAGTGTTTAGGAGTAAAGCCAAATCATATAGGTAAAAATTTTCCCTCATATACCTTATATTAAGAGATTCAAGCTCAGGTAAAGAAGCTAAATGGCTAAAGCAGCTACTATTAATTTTTGTAAAACTTAAGTTTAAGTGCTTTAATCTTGCAAGCTTGCTTGCCAGTGCTTTTACGCTTTTTCCTTTTAATTGGGTACAAAATCCTACATTGAGCTTTTCAAGAACAGGAGCCGTTTGGGCGAGTTTTTGAAAGGCTTCGTTAGTAAAGCCTTGGCAAGAAGTTATGTTTAGAGATAATAAAGAAAAAAAGGAATGCTCAAAGAAAGAATCCTCAATATGGCGGGCAGTAAGGTTTAACTTCTCAAGGGATAACTTTTCTATCTCTTGCCCTAATATAGCGGGCGTTAATTGTTGGCAAAAATTAAGCTTTAAGCTTCGGAGCTGAGGAGTTTGGCTCATAATAGCCTGAAAGCCTAAATTAGTAAGTGAAGAACAATAAGAAAGATCTATTTTTGCCAAATAAGGAAAAAAGCAATGGTCGCTAGATCCTAGCTCTTCCCCTATTATGTGAGAGCAGCCACTCAAATTTAACTTCATTAGCTGGCGCGTATTTTGACTTATACTTACTAAACTAGAGTCACTAATTTTTTTTACAGTCCCTTAATTTTAATTTTTCTAGTCCTCTACAGCCTTGGGTTATTATTTGAATAGCTTTATCAGTGATGCTTGGAATAAAACTTAAGTCCAGTTTTTTTAATTGAGCACAGTTAGAAAGAGCTTGAGCAAATCTTATTTCTAAAGTAGGGTCCGAGTTTAAAGCTAGCATTTGCAGAGAATGACACTGCTCTACAAGTAAAGAAATCCCTTCTTCAGTCATTTGCTTGGCAGACGAAAGCTGAAGCTTACGCAATACTTTTGCATGCTGTTGTAATTTTAGGAGACTTTTATCTGTTAAAGAATCAGCAGATTTGCAGGCTAATTTTGTCAATAAATTGACTTTGTTTACAGCTTTTATAAATTCATCATCTCCTAATTGAAAGCATCCTAAATAATCAAAGTATACACTTGTGGTTTCTTGCAGCGTACTTTTTCCACGATGTATACGCGCCTTTTTAGCTAGCAGACCTGCATCGTTCGTTGGTAGAATCATTTGATTTTCAAGATAGCTAGGTTGCCAATCTGTAGAAGAAGGAAGTATTTTATCAAATTTACTTCCATTAAAAGGATTAAGAGGAAAACAATTCATTTTTTTTTCTGTATTTATAGCTCTCGCATTTTAAGTTATAAAAAATACATTTTTAAATACAAACTATTTCATTAAATACGTTAATTAATCCATCAATTATAAATAAGCTAGGTGCCATTTAATTATGAACCTATCTTATTAATTGATTTGTCTAAAAACTTTTTAAGCTAGAGGTAAAAAATGCTTGCCAATATTCTATCTTTTTTTTCCATCTAAATGCAATGCGCCGATATTTTCTTTGCAGCTAAGATATTGATCGTTTAGCTTGCCACATCATTCTTTTTAAATGAGATCTAACCCCCTTAGCGATTTTTTCCAGACTTTGCCATCTATCGCTCAAAGTAAAAGCTTCTCATTTTACAGCTTATCTCTTAAGTATTCTGCATTCTCTCCTTTTGCTTTAAATGCAGGAAAAAGTCCTTGTCGATTTTTATTGTCTCGAAACAATGCTGATCTCTCGATTGATTAGAGTTTTTATCATCTGATGTCCATCTCTATGAGCAGCAACCATTCTCAAAAATTATAAGCAAACTCTTTTTTTTCTTAATTAAGAGGAGCTGACTCCTTTTCTTTTATATCCATAAGATATATCTTGTCTTTCTTTTTTTCCTCGTTGAAAGAAACATCGGCTGTTAAGACATTGGCAATTTGACTTTCCGGCAAGATCGTCTTTATCAAGCAAGGCGCGCTGTATCCTATCGAGTGTACCATCATCTTGCCATCTACCTATTTTCCTCTCTCAGACCATGCCGATAATTTTTACTTCCTCTTCCAAGCTCTTCGGTAAGCATTGCTGTTTCTACAGTGTGCACAAGTGTTTTTGTTAAATCCCCTCTCATTTTCCTAGCATCATATCCCCCTTTTTTACAAAAGATAAAAGAAAAAATCTCAACCTCGCCGCCTTATTCATTCGGCGGGTTTTCATCCCTCAAAGGTGCTACGTGAGATTTAAGAGTTTCATTCGGATAAAAAAGCTGTGCTGTTATCAGCTTGCCACTCTCATAGTTTAACAGCGTTTTAACTATCCCAGTAGGATAATAAAATTCTTGCTTTCCCTCCCATACCCCCTCTTTAAACACCTGCCTGCTAAAGAGTTGACCATTAGGATAAAAAAACTCGGCCACCCCTTCTTGCAGGCCTTTTTCAAAATAAGCGGAAGATAAAATTTGGCCTTGAGCATGAAAGGAGGAGTTTCCTTGAATTACTCCTTGGACTTTTGTTTGCTTACAGGTAATTTTCCCTGGCTTTGGAAAGGTAGTCGCAGGAAGCGCCGCATGCTCATGCATAGCCATCTTGATAAGCTCCAGGTTAACCTTAGCCACATCGCGTAAGAAGGCAAAACGTTTGATAAGTAAGTCTAGCTTCTCAAGCGCTTGTTGAACTTCTGAAATAGAGGCATGCTGGATACCTTGTAATTCTCGATTTAAAACGCGCGTATAAGCTTCATTAAAGATATGTAAGACATAGCGATAGCCTATTTCTTCTGCCAAATCGCTCTCATAAAGTGCAGCTTTTCCTGTCTGTTGAGGAAAGCAAACTTTTTGATCTTTTTCCGACCGTAATTTGATGACTCTGGTTTCTTCGATAAGAATTTCGAAATCCTCCACGCAACGCGTTAAGCTTTGTTGCAAATCTTGCATTAAGGAAGATATCTTTTCCTTTTTAACTTGCGGCATCGAGCTGTTAAAAATTTCGCTATGGATCATGCCCTTAAAATCGTAATTTTCTATCAAATATTTGTCGGCAACCTCTTGGAGAGTTTCATTGGGTACACCAGGAAATCCTAACCCCCCTTCTGTAGCATTGATTACCTTGATATCCGGATGAGCTTTAGCAAAATCACCTATCCATTCAGCTTCTGCTATCCATTTCCATAAAGTATAAATAGGCTTTCCATAGATATCTGTTTTAAGCAGTGCCACTTGATCGATATTCTGCGTTGTTGTAATGTCGGCCGCCTCGACACGATTATCTTCTATGACGCCTGAAGCATAAGCCTTCATATCGGTATAGGCTAAATCCATGCCTACAAAAATAATGGGATTACATCCTAAAGCATGCGCAATCTCTAAGCAAAAGTTAACGACATTATGCCCTTCCTCAATAGGTGTACCTTTAATTCCCAAACCTTCTTCAAAAAAAGAAGAAATATCATATCCACCACTTCCTGTAACATAAAGGCGTGGACCATGAATAGTATTAAAGGCCTTATGTAACAGGCGATTGCGATAAAAAAAGGGCGTTTCAAAAGAACTGTTAGTACTTAACCGGTCATATTGAGGGGCATTGGGATCTATACCTGCCCCAAAATGGGGTTGGATATCGCTTTTATTCAAAGCGTTTAGCGCCGACCCTCCCGCAAAAACTAAAGCCTTATTTAAAAGCTTACCTAGCAGAGAAAGATTTTTTTCTAAAGAAGGGCCTGCCCCGCAAATGATAGCAGGGATGTTATGAAATTTCCCAAAAAGCTCATCAGCTAAATAAGCACCTTCTAAAGAAAGAATATTAGGATAAAAATTTTTAAAAAAACCTACCCCATATTCAAGGTATTCTGTAAGCAGGCTATTTTTAAGGGATGCTTCATAAGCAAGCGTATGCTTTAAATGGGCATATTGTTCTGCTTTCAGATCCTGATATAATTTTAAACCTGATACCGTAAGGGTTGTTAAAAAAAAATTCCAGTAAAGATGATGGAACAGTTCTTTGCTATTTTCTAAATCCTCAAAAAAATGCAGCTGCACTTGAGGATCATGAACTAGCTGAAAGCCTAGATGAGTTTCAAAGAGGCGATGAATGACCGCTAGGTTATCTTCTAGGAAAACAAGGCGGCGTGAAGGATCTTCTTGAAGCCAGCTTTGAGCAGCTTGATAGTAATAACCTAAGCCTACGCCATAGACATATATTAAGGGCACCTCAGCTAGCTTGGTCATTTTGAACCACTCTTTTGCTTCATCAAGGGCTCCTTTTTGACAATGAAAGAAGTAAGTTTCTTCTCCATGTTGAAATTTTAAATTTTGTTCTTCCTGCTGAGTTATACAAAATGCCACGTCCTTACAATCTATGTAGGGCAGCAAAAGTGCTTTTTGGGGATTAGTAGAAGACCATCTTTCGCAATTTTTATGGAAGAGATCGATGCTATTTTTCATAAAGAATAGGGTGGGTAAAAAAGATAAAAATATAAAGCTTGGCCTTCATCAAAATAGCCCGGGGATCTATGAGGGTTGCCTTAAAATTAAAAAAGCTCTTCCCTTAACCTTTTAAATAAAAATTAAAGTAGGCTTTCATTTAAGCTCTAGATTTTATTTCGTTATGTTTTTAGTTAGGAAAAAGTTCTACTTCTTTCTGTAAGTTAAGCTTCTCAAATAAACCTGTAAGACTCGCTTGTGTTTCACAAGTCAATTCAGACAAATTTTTTGTTAAGCCTTCTAATTGAGCTTTAACTAGCCTCTCTGCTTCAGGAGTTTTCCACACAGCTTCTTTAGGGGTTTTGCCTTCTGTCCCTGAAATTTTTAACATTTCATGGCTGTATTTATTAAGCTTATCCATTTCTTTTTGTAATTCTAACAAATCATCCTCAATGCTGGTAGATTTATCCTCTCTTTTTACTTCCACAATAGTGGGAGCAATATTTACAAGAGCCTGATAGATATTGTGGAGAGAAGTAGTTAAAGCTGTAGAATGATTAGTCATTAAATCAAAATAATCTTTCCCTTGGGTGGCATCTTCTAAATGAGGTGCACCATCTTCATTCCATTTTTTTATTTCAAGCTTGTCCGAGTCATTAGCATAGATAATTTCCTTGCTGAGGTTGCCATTAGAATACCATTCCCGGGCCGTTCCTATAGGCAAATCATTCTCATAATGAGCTTCTATTAATAGCATGGCGTCTTCATTCCACATCCTTTCCACACCATCTTTTTTTCCTTTTTTGAAATGCATTTGGCGTTTAATTCTACCGCTTGCATAGTACAAAAGAACCTCGCCATTCATTAAACCGTCTTGATAAGGGAGAATAGTTTTAGGGAGACCATTTGAAAAATAGTATTCTTGGCGGCCATGTAAAACACCTTTCCTATAACGCTTGATAGCATACAGCTCGCCTGTAAGGTAATAAAAGAAACCTTTACCTTCTAAAAGACCCTCCACATACCAGTTTTGAGCAAGGAGTTGGCCATTTTCAGCGTAGTAGGTCGCTGGACCATAAAGTTTGCCTTCATGTAAAAAGTGCTGGGTTTTTAAAGCTCCATTAGCATACAGCTGCTGTTCAGCTTGACCTTCGCATTTTTTCTTAAGATTTAAATGAAGCTCAGGGTCGATGATTTCCAAATAACTATCTACAAAAGAGTAATGCTCTTGTTCACTCAAATGGGTACGTTCAATCTGTAACTTTTCTTTAAGAGCGAGAGTTTTTTTGGAAGGCGTCACTTCTGGATTATTGCTTTCTTTAACTACCTTGGTAAGAAGAGAGCTAATAATATTTATATTATTTCTTGCCACCGAGGAAAGGAAAGAATATAAGCTTATCTCAAAAACAATTTTTTTCAAGAAAATTTCTTTCTCTGAATAAAGCTGAGAATCGTATTCTAAATAAACAAGCCGGGGAAAGAAAATCTCTAAAAACCTTTCCTTATAATCAGTTAAGATATATTTAAAAGCATCCAAGGCTTCAAGCTTGGCTAAGTTCTCTTCGATGGCCGGATTTTTGAGATGAGCGGGCACCTCTTGCCCAACCTCTACGCTTTGGTGAATTTTACTATTTTCAAGAGCGATAATACTACAATAGGTTTCACAATCGAGTAGGCTACGTGCAAATATCTCAAGGCTTTCTAATACTTTATAGGTAGTTAAGCCTTGAGGAACCCCACTGTTTTGAATTTCTCCATGCACCAACGAAGAAAAATCGTAATTTTTCTTTAAATAGATGGAGGCCGCCTCTGCAAGGGTCATATTGGGAACACGGGTAAAACCAATCCCCCCTTCGGTACAATTCAATAAAGTGATCTCAGGATATTGGCTGGCAAAATGAGAAAACCACAGGGATTCATTAATCCATTTCCAAAGGGTATGAACAGGCTGACCATAAATATCATCTTTTACAAGGAGCTCTTCATGAGAGTATTTGGTTAAAAAAGCATCTTTAGGGTCTTGGATGGCATGACGTACCAGACCGGGAGCATAGGAGCTATTATTCGAATAAGCTAAATCTACGCCTACTATAATGATAGGATTGCATCCTAATTCTCTAGCGATCGATAAATTGAAATTAATTACATTATGACCTTCTTCTATAGGCACCACTTCAGGCAGGCCTAATTGATTTTCAAACCATGCAGGTAGGCGATAGCCTCCAGCTCCGGCTACTAATAACCGCTCTCCATGCACCATTTTCAATGCAGGATTGTACATGCGCTGCCTATAAAAGAAAGGAACCTCAAAAGCCGTATTAGATATTAATCGATTATAATGGGAAGGATTGGGATCTATTCCTAGGCCAAAATGGGGAGTTATTCCCGCTCCATTTAAGACGTTCATAGCTGTCCCACCTGCCATTATTAATGCTTTATCTTTTAGCTCTTTGAGAAGATGAATATTCTTAGCTAATGAAGGTCCCGCTCCACAAATAATAGCAGGGACACCTTTGAATTGATCTAGCATTTTTGATTCAATTTTAGAGGAAGGAATCTCCATTAAATTTTGATAGTAGTTATGAATAAAGCCTTTCTCACCAGCTAAATTCATAAATTCAGCGCTTATGCCTATGCGCATATCATGAAAAAAAGAAAGACGTGCTTGAAACTCCACCGTATGGAGAGTATCGTTCTTTTGATAAAATTTAAGTGCCGAAGCTTTAAAAGAAGCCAAAGAAAAAAGAGAAGTTACAAAGCCAAAGGAAAAATAAGATGTTTCCCATGAAAAATGAAAGAGTTTAGCTTGGGTATCATTTAAGAAAGCTGTAGCTCGCTCGGTTTGAAGAAAAAATTTTATTACTTCCAAGTTATTTTCTAGGAAAACTACATAGCGCTTAGGGTCTTCTTTTAACCAATTTTTAATCACCTCATAGTAATACCCCAGCCCGATCCCATAAATATACACCACTAAAGTATCTTTTAAATCTAAAGATAAAAACCATTGTTGTGCCTCCCTTTGGGGAGAAAGAGGGGAATGTAAATATGCAGGCTCATCTTCGGAAATTTTCTGCAAATTCCATTCACCATCTTCGTTAGCAATAAGAGCAATCTCTTGGCACTCTAGAACTTTGATTTTTTCTGCTGCATCTTGATTAAGAACAGACCATCTCTGCAAATTATGGGTAAAACGTTCATCGTTTATCATTATTATCTACTTTCATTTATATAGTGTGTTGATTAAGAATGTTACAGAGGAATCCAGCCTTTTTTGCCCCCTACATGATTGAACTTTTCTTTCCTTTTGTCGCCCAGTTGCTTATTTTTTCTTTCTTCTTTTTGCTTTTCTGTCGCCGCTTTAAGTACATTTCTACAGCCTTCAAGTTGGCTCTTAAGATACTGAGTTTTCTCTAGAAAGTTTTGAAGATCGGGCGGAAGGTGATTTTTTGATTCTAAAATGGTTTTTCTTAGCTCTTCTTGAGAGATTCCCATACGCGAGGTCTCAATGTCAGTCATATGAGAAATTTCCTGAATCTGCCTAGATAAGCGCTGAATGGCTTCTTTGATTTCAGGGCGTGAATCAATCTCTTTATGCTGGTTAGATAATATATGCTGATATAAAGAGGTAACCTGATTAAGAATCTGCTCA
Source organism: Neochlamydia sp. AcF95 (assembly GCF_018342455.1). NCBI lineage: Bacteria > Pseudomonadati > Chlamydiota > Chlamydiia > Parachlamydiales > Parachlamydiaceae > Neochlamydia > Neochlamydia sp. AcF95. The sequence continues at coordinate 16,110 of NZ_JAEMUC010000055.1, forward strand.
AGAAAGGAAATTGTTTTCATAATAGCCATCAAAATTAAGTTGTTTTAAGTTCCAAACTCAACCTATCACTATTAAAAATTATTTTAAAGCATTTTAACTTAAGCTCTCATCTTTAAGAGCTTAAATTTATTCAAACTTGCTTTTTGAAGAATCGTAAGGATTTTCTAAATCTGGCATTTCTTCTTTAGTCCCTATACTCCAGCCAGGATGAAGGATCCCTACTGCTAAACGAGTGATACAAACCGTGTATAAGAGAGGATGCGACCCTACCAAATAAGGCATATTTTGCCGCACTTTACTTTTGATTCTCTCAGGTGCAACGGTATCAGAAGTGCCTATATGCTTTGAAAAAATTCTTTGTAGCTCGTACAGCAGCTACGGCTTTTACCTTAAAAACGAGGAATATAAAATGTATAGGAGACTGCACATTTAATGCGTTCTTTTAATGACCAAAATTGTCGTTCCGATTGATCCTCGGTATAAATGGGAGCTTACCCATATTTTTGATTTGTAAAACGGGATGGATAAGGGCTGGATCATTGCCCATCTCTAATCCCCCTGCTTTAATTTTTCCCAGCATAGCTGGACATCATCTAAAACCTTGATTTATTTAGAATAGTACCATTTTTATATTTTTTCAAAATTATAAATTTAAAAATTTACTTAGTATCGAAATAGGCGTTGTTGCGTAAATGCTAAGAAGTGTATGCGATAAGATTGCCCTTTAACACATAAGAGCTATAAAATTAGTTTGCAACAACAAAAATATAGGCAGGCTATGGAAAAAAAAGTCACTTACCGCATACGTAATTGGTCCGAGTATAACAAAGCTTTAGAACAAAGAGGAAGCATAACTTTATGGTTTTCGGATGAAACCATTAAAGGATGGAGGGAAAA
>NZ_JAEMUC010000056.1:0-23616 GCF_018342455.1 Neochlamydia sp. AcF95
GGGGGATTTCATAGCACAAGCTGGCATTTTAGATAAGATTTATGAAATTAAGCCTAATCTTTCTATTGAAGAAAAAGCCCCTTATATTTTTCAAAAGCTTTTTACCTTAGCTGCTTCTCTTTCTCCTGTAGAATTTGAAGGGAATACTAAGGAGAGCCAAGCCTTTACCCTTTCTAATTATTCCTCCTATCTACTCAATATTAACCGCCTCTTACTTTGGCAAAAGCTACCAGGAGGAAGGGAGTATTTAAGCCAAGTGCATATTAAAGCTTTATCTTTAAAGAAAAAAGGAGAGCTGTTAACGCAGTGGATAGAAGAACATGGTAAGAATATCATTAACCTGAACTTAAACAAGTTAGGCTTGATGTTTTTACCCATTGAAATAGCGCAATTTTCTAAGCTGCAAAAACTTGACTTAAGTATAAACCGGCTAACTGCTATTCCTAGGGAAATCGGGCAGCTTCCTCAGCTGAGAATACTTCGGGTAAACAACAACCAGCTAACTGTTATTCCTCCAGAAATTGGACAGCTTTCTCATCTTCAAGTGCTTGGCTTAAGTAACAACCAGCTAACTGTTATTCCTTCAGAAATTGGGCAGCTTTCTCAGCTGAAAGCTCTTGGCTTAAGTAATAATCAATTAACAGCTATTCCTGTGGAAATAGGGCAGCTTCTTCGCTTGAAAGAGCTTAATTTAAGCAACAACCCGCTAACCGTTATTCCTCACCTTCCTAAGGTAAAGATGTTTAATTACGGGCAAAGCTCTTCTTATTTCTCTTAAAATAAAAATTGATGAGTAAAGATGAAAAGAATAAGTTAATGGCGAAATGATAAGATAAGACCTTAAAAAACAGGTTAGACCAGCAATTAAAGCAATCACTTATCATAAAACTTTAAGGAGCTTATTATGATTCCTTCATCTTCTACTTCTAGCACCCAGGTAACTTTCCGCACAACAGTTTCAGAGAATATAGAAGATGCGGTCTCAGGAGAGTTGATGACTCGGGCAGTTACTCTGTTTCCTTGTGGTCATACCTTTAACGAAGACACAGTCATCCAATACTTGGTGCGCAATAAGCTTTGTCCTCTAGATAGAAGGCTTATTGAAAGGCATGCACCTAACTACACGGTGAGACACTTGGCTGAAACTGCTGCATCTCATCCCTTGGAAGAACTTAAGCATGAACCTAGTGAAGAAGCTGTAGGACATTTCTTACGAGGTAAAGAACTTGCTGAGAAAGGAGAGCATGCAACTGCTATAGAAGCTTTACTGCAAGCTTTGCAATTGGCTCCTACCTATGAAAAAGCCCAAGCCTATCTTGAATTTTGCCTTAAGCGCTCCTCCGAAGCTTCTTTATCTTCGCAATCCCTCCCTCTTTCTTTATCAGAAAAAGTTAAAGAGAAAAGCCTTTCTTCTACAGACTCTCCTAAAGAACGTTATACTGAACTTTTATTCAATCTGTTAGAAGAGCCTTCCATTCAAGAAAATTCTATATTAAAGAAGCTATTAGAGAATCAATTGGAAGAGTTGATGAACCAGGAGAGCAAAGAGCTAAATGAGAAAGAAAAGATAAGCTATAAATGGGCGGAAAAATTATTAGGAGAAAATAGAAAGGTTAGGCAGTTTGCGGTTGAAAAACTATGCCAAATTCACTCATACTCTTTCTCTCTTGCCTCGGTCGCTCCTCAATCTTCTATTTCTTCTTTATCTGCTATCTCGTCTAAAGAAATTCAACCTCTTGTTTCTCCATCTCCTATTTCTATGACCTCGCTTTACAACGCTATTATGCAGGTTCATTTTCCTGAGGGGAATGAGAATCTTATAGAACAAGCTTATATTTTGGATAAAATTTATGAAATAGAGTCCAATCTTTCTAGTGAAGAAAAAGTACCCTACATCTTTCAAAAGCTTTTTACCTTAGCCGCTTCTCTTTCTCCTACAGAATTTGAAGGAAATACTAAGGAGAGCCAAGCCTTTACCCTTTCTAATTATTCCTCCTATCTGCTCAATATTAACCGTCTTTTACTCTGGCAGAAGCTACCCGGGGGAACAGACTACTTAAACCAACCTCAGATCAAATCTTTACCTTTAAAGAAAAAAGGAGAGCTGCTAACGCAGTGGATAGAAAAGCATGGTAAAAATATTATCACCTTGAATTTAGATGTGGTACGCTTGACTTATTTACCCCCAGAGATTTGGCAGCTTTCTCATCTTCAAGCGCTTAGCTTACGCTTCAACCAGATAACCAATATTTCTGCCGAGATATGCCGGCTTTCTAGGCTGCAAAAGCTTAACTTAATGTCCAACCAGATAACCGCCATTCCTGCTGAGATAGGGCAGCTTTCTCAGCTGCAAAGGCTTGACTTAAGTAACAACAAGCTACTTGTTGTTCCTACAGCCATCGGGCAGCTTATTAAGATGCAAACACTTTGGCTAAACAACAACCAGCTAACAGCTCTGCCTAATGAGATAGGGCAGCTTTCTCAGCTACAAAGGCTTTACTTAATGTCCAACCAGTTAACGGCTATTCCTGCAGCCATCGGGCAGCTTAGTAAGCTGCGAATGCTTTGCTTAAACAGCAACCAGCTAACCGCCCTTCCTACTGAGATAGGGCAGCTTTCTCAGCTAGGTGATCTTGGCTTACAGGGCAACCAACTAACGACCATTCCTACATCCGTCGGGCAGCTGGCCAGGCTATATTCGCTTAACTTACGAAGCAACCAGCTAACCTTTCTTCCTGCGGCAATCGAGCAGCTTACTCAACTGCACTGCCTTTACTTAAGCTATAACCATCTGACCGGCATTCCTGAAGCCTTCGGGCAGCTTTCTCAGCTACAAACGCTTGACTTAAGCAACAACCGGCTAACCGTTGTTCCTCTTCTTCCTAAGCTAAAATCACTCAAGATTGATGGTAATCCCCTTTAGATGGTATTGTGAAGGTAGACCTATCTTTTGTGCACTTCTTTACTTTGGTGAATAAATGGGAATCTATCTTTCCTAGCCTTTGGGCTAAGGCTTCGAATAGGTAGCCTATATCAGCAGAAACTTTTCCTTTCAAGCCTTTTAGCAGGTTAGGCAGGCTATAAAATGAAAGGTTTGTGAGCAAAAACTTTGAGAGGCTAATCCGAAGAGATGAGATAGCAATTGATAAGGGGTAAGAATAGCCGCTACAGCTTCTACCCATGCGAACAAAGCTTCTCTCTTTTTTTCTTTAAAATAAAAATTGATCAATAAAGATGAAAAGAATAAGTTAATGGCGAAAAGTTGGGGCAAGACCTTAAAAAACAGGTTAGACCAGCATTTAAGGCAATCACTTATCCTAAAACTTTAAGGAGCTTATTATGATCCCTTCATCTTCAACTTCTAGCACTCTGGCAAATTTTCGCACTACTGTCTCAGAGAATATAGAAGATGCGGTTTCAGGAGAGCTGATGACTCGGGCAGTTACTTTGTTTCCTTGTGGCCATACCTTTAACGAAGATACCGTTATCCAATGCTTAGCGCGTAATCAGCTTTGCCCTCTAGATAGAAGGCTTATTGAAAGGCATGCACCCAACTACACGGTGAGGCAACTGGCTGAAACGGCTAAATCCCATCCATTAGAAGAATCTAAGCATGAGCCTAGTGAAGAAGCTGCAGGACATTTCTTACGCGGTAAAGAACTTGCTGAGAAAGGAGAGCATGCAACTGCTATAGAAGCTTTATTGCAAGCTTTGCAATTAGCTCCTACTTATGAAAAAGCCCAAGCCTATCTTGAATTTTGCCTTAAACGCTCTTCCGAATCTTTTTCATCTTCACAGCCACTTTCTCCTTCTTTCAATGATAAAGATAAAGGTAAAGAGAAAAGCCTTTCCTCTACAGACTCTCCTAAAGAACGTTATACCGAACTTTTATTCAATCTCTTAGAAGAACCTTCCATTCAAGAAAACTCTATATTAAAGAAGATACTAGAAAATCAAGTTGAAGAACTGATGAGCCAGGAGAGTGAAGAGCTAACGGAGAAGGAAAAGCTAAGCTATAAATGGACAAAGAATATACTAGGCGAGAATAAAAAGGTTAGGCAATTTGCCGTTGAAAAGCTGCGGCAAATCCACCAGGACTCTTCCTCTCTTGTTCCAACCTCTCCTCAATCTTCTATTTCCACCTCTTCTTCAACCGCCTCTAAAGAAATTCAAACTCTTTCTCCCCCATCTGTAACACCTCTTTCCATGACCTCGCTTTATAACGCAATCATCCAAGTTCATTTTCCTGAGAGAAGCGGGGATTTCATAACACAATCTGATATTTTAGATAGGATTTATGGAATTAAGCCTACTCTTTCTGCTGAAGAAAAAGTTCCTTATATTTTTCAAAAACTTTTTACCTTAGCTGCTTCTCTTTCTCCTACAGAATTTAAAGAAAATGCTAAGGAAAGCAAGGCTATTACCCTTTCTAATTATTCCTCCTATCTACTAAATATTAACCGCCTCTTAATTTGGCAAAAGCTACCGGGAGGAACCGATTATCTCAACCAGCCCCAGATAAAAGCTCTGCCTTTAAAGAAAAAAGGAGAGCTATTAACGCAGTGGATAGAAAAGTATAGTAAAAATATTATTACCCTGGACTTAGATTGGGTAGGTTTGACTTATTTACCGCCAGAAATCTGGCAGCTTTCTCATCTTCAAGCGCTTAACTTAAGTAACAACCAGCTAACTGTTATTCCTTCATCTATTGGAGGCCTTTCTCAGCTGCAAATGCTTTACTTAAACTTCAACCAGTTAACTGCTATTCCTGCTGAGATAGGGCAGCTTTCTCAGCTGCAAATGTTTAGGCTAGATAGCAACCTGCTAACCGCTGTTCCTGCAACCATTGGGCAGCTTTCTCAGCTGAGAGAACTTTGGTTATGCAATAACCAACTCACCACTATTCCTATAGAGGTAGGGCAGCTTTCTCAACTGCAAACGCTTGACTTAACCAACAACAAACTCACCAATATTCCTGCAGAGGTAGGGCAGCTTTTTCAGCTACAACTGCTTTTATTAAGCAACAACTGGCTAACCACCATCCCTGGGGAAATGGCGCAGCTTTCTCAGCTGCAAAGCCTTGGCTTAGACGGTAACCAGTTAACGGCTATTCCTACATCTATTGGGCAGCTTTCCCAGCTGCAAGAGCTTGACTTAAGAAAAAACCAGTTAACGGCTATCCCTACATCTATTGGGCAGCTTTCCCGGCTGCAAATGTTTTGTTTACATAACAACCAGTTAACTGCTCTTCCTGCGGAAATCGGGCAGCTTTCTCGACTGCAAACGTTTAGGTTAGATAGCAACCTGCTAACCGCTGTTCCTGCAGCCATTGGGCAGCTTTCTCAGCTGAGAGAGCTTTGGCTAAGCGAAAACAAGCTAACAACTCTTCCTGCAGAGATAGGGCAGCTTTCTCAGCTGCAAGACCTTGACTTAAGTAACAACCAGTTAATTGCTTTACCTGCTGAGATAGGGCAGTTATCGCAGTTGCAAACTCTTGTCTTAAGCAATAATCAGCTAACTGCTCTTCCCTCAGAGATAGGGCAGCTTTCGCAACTGCAAACGCTCAACTTAAACTATAACCGGCTAACTGTTATTTCTGTAGAGGTATGCCATCTTGCTCAGCTGCAAACTCTTGCCTTAAGCAATAATCGGCTAACTGCTATTACTCCAGCCATTGGGCAGCTTACTAGGATGCAAGAGCTTGACTTAAGCAACAACCGGCTAACCGTTATTCCTCATCTTCCTAAGCTAAGATTACTCAAGATTGATAGTAATCTCCTTTAGATGGCATTATGAAGTTAATCCTATCTTTTGTACGCTTGTTTACTTGGGTGAATAAACGGGAATCTATCTTTCCTAGCCTTTGACTAAAATTTCAGATAGGTAGCGTATAATTGGCAAAAATTTTCCCTTTTAAGCCTTTTAGCAGGTTATGCAGGCTATGAAATGGAAGGTTTGGAAGCAAAAAATTTGAGAGGCTAATCCAAAGAGATGAGATAAAAATGGATAAGAGGTAATAACAGCCGCTATAGCTTCTACCGAATGTGAACAAAGCTTTTCTTTTTTTTTTCTTTAAAATAAAAATTGATCAATAAAGATAGAAAGAATAAGTTAATGGCGAAAAGATAAGACAAGACCTTAAAAAGCAGCTAGACTGGCATTTAAGGTCCTTACTTATCCTTAAACTTTAAGGAGCTTATTATGATCCCTTCATCTTCTACTTCTAGCACTCAGGCAACTTTCCGCACCACAGTCTCAGAGAATATAGAAGACGTGGTCTCAGGTGAGCTGATGACCCGAGCAGTTACTTTGTTTCCTTGTGGCCATACCTTTAACGAAGATACCGTCATCCAATGTTTAGCGCGCAATAAACTTTGTCCTCTAGATAGAAGGCTTATTGAAAGACATGCACCCAACTACACAGTGAGGTACCTAGCTGAAACGGCTGAATCTCATCCATTAGAAGAATCTAAGTATGAGCCTAGTGAAGAAGCTGTAGGACATTTCTTACGGGGTAAAGAACTTGCTGAAAAAGGAGAGCATGCCACTGCCATAGAAGCTTTACTGCAAGCTTTGCAATTAACTCCTACCTATGAAAAAGCCCAAGCTTATCTTGAATTTTGTCTTAAACGCTCCTCAGAAGCTTCTTTACCTTCGCAGCCACTCCCTCCTCTTCCGCTTTCTTTCCATGATAAAGATAAAGGCAAAGAAAAAAGCTTTTCCTCTACAGACTCTCCTAAAGAAGGCTATACTGAACTTTTATTCAATTTGTTAGAAGAGCCTTCTATTCAAGAAAATTCTACATTAAAAAAGATATTAGAGAATCAAGTCGAAGAGCTGATGAGCCAGGAGAGTGAAGAGCTAAATGAGAAAGAAAAGATAAGCTATAAATGGACAGAAAAATTACTAGGAGAAAACAAAAAGGTTAGGCAGTTTGTGTTTGAAAAGCTGCGGCAAATCCACCAAGAGTCCTCCTCTCTTGCTCCAGGCATCCCTCAACCTTCTATTTCTTCTTCATCTACTATTTCGTCTAAAGAAATTCAAGCTCTTGCTCCCCTCTCTCATATTTACTTGGCCTCGCTTTACAACTCTATTATGCAGGTTCATTTTCCTGATGGAAACGGGGATCTCATAGAACAAGTTGGTATTTTAGATAGGATTTATGGAATTAAGCCTAATCTTTCTATTGAAGAAAAAGTCCCTTATATTTTTCAAAAGCTTTTTACCTTAGCTGCTTCTCTTTCTCCTACGGAATTTGAAGACAATACTAAGGCAAATAAAGCTTTTACCCTTTCTAATTATTCCTCCTATCTGCTCAATATTAACCGCCTCTTACTTTGGCGTAAGCTACAAGGGGGAACGGAGTATTTAAACCAAGCGCATATTAAAGCTTTACCTTTAAAGAAAAAAGGAGAATTGCTAAAGCAGTGGATAGAAGAACATGGTAAAAACATTATCAAACTGAACTTAGATGAGGTAGAGGTAGGCCTGACCTTTTTACCGCCAGAGATCTGGCAACTTTCTCGGCTATCCTGCCTTTCCATAAGCAATGATCAACTAACTACTCTTCCTTCAGAAATAGGTCAGCTTTCTCAGCTACAAACGCTTAACTTATGTTGCAACCAGCTAACAACACTGCCTGGAGAGCTCTGGCAGCTTTTTGAGCTGCGAGAGCTCTACTTAACCCTCAATCTTAATCAACTAGCTGCTATTCCTGCCGAGATAGGCCAACTCTCTAGGCTGCAAAAGCTTGACTTACGCTACCACCAGATAGCCAATATTTCTGCCGCGATAGGTCTGCTTTCTAGGCTACAAAAGCTTGACTTAAGCTTCAACCAGTTAACGGCTATTCCCGCAGAGATAGGGCAGCTTTCTCAGCTACAAAGGCTTTGTTTAGATAGCAACCAGCTAACCGTTATTCCTGCTGAGATAGGGCAACTTTCTCAGCTAAAATGGCTTGACTTAAGCTCCAACCAGTTAACTGCTATTCCTGCAGTCATTGGGCAGCTTTCTAAGCTACAAAGGCTTGAATTAGGTTGCAACCAGCTAACCGTTATTCCTGCTGAGATAGGGCAACTTTCTCAGCTAAAAATGCTTAGCTTACATAACAACCAGCTAACTGCTATTCCTGTAGAAATCGGGCAGCTTTCCCAGCTAGATTGGCTTGACTTAATCCGCAACCAGCTAACCATTGTTCCACACCTTCCTAAGGTAAAGATGCTTAATATTGAGGATAATCTCATTTAAATGGTGTTATGAAAGTATACCCTATCTTTTGTGCACTTCTTTACTTTGGTGAATAAAGGAGAATCTATCTTTCCTAGCCTTTGGGTCAAGGCTTCAGATAGGTAGCCGATAAACAGCAAAGACTTTTCCTTTCAGGCCTTTTAGCAGGTTATGCACGGGATAAAATGAAAGGTTTGTGAGCAAAAAATTTGAGAGGCTAGTCCAAAGAGATGAGATAGCAATTGATAAGGGGTAAGAACAGCTGCTATAGCTTCTACCAAATGCGAACAACGTTTTTCTCTTTTTTCTCTTAAAATAAAAATTGATCAATAAAGATAGAAAGAATAAGTTAATGGCGAAAAGATAAGAGAAAACCTCAAAAAGCAGGTTAGACCGGCATTTAAGGCCCTCACTTATCCTAAAACTTTAAGGAGTTTATCATGATCCCTTCATCTTCAACTTCTAGCACTCAGGTAACTTTCCGCACCACAGTCTCAGAGAATATAGAAGATGCTGTTTCAGGAGAGCTGATGACTCGGGCAATTACTTTGTTTCCTTGTGGTCATACCTTTAATGAAGATACCGTTATCCAATGCTTGGCGCGCAATAAGCTTTGTCCTCTAGATAGAAGGCTTATTGAAAGGCATGCACCCAACTACACGGTGAGGCACTTAGCCGAAACAGCTGAATCTCATCCATTAGAAGAATTTAAGCATGAACCTAGCGAAGAAGCTGTAGGACATTTCTTACGGGGTAAAGAACTGGCTGAACAAGGAGAGCATGCAACTGCTATAGAAGCTTTACTGCAAGCTTTGCAATTAACTCCTACCTATGAAAAAGCTCAAGCCTATCTTGAATTTTGCCTTAAACGCTCCTCCGAAGCTTCTTCATCTTCGCAGCAAGTTCCTCCTCTTTTTTTGATTAAAGATAAAGGCAAAGAAAAAAGCCTATCTTCTACAGACTCTCCTAAAGAAGGTTATACTGAACTCTTATTCAATCTGTTAGAAGAACATTCTATTCAACAAAACTCTATATTAAAGAAGATACTAGAGAGCCAAGTCGAAGAGCTGATGAGCCAGGAGAGTGAAGAGCTAAATGAGAAAGAAAAGATAAGCTATAAATGGGCGGAAAAATTATTAAGAGAAAATAAAAAGGTTAGGCAATTTGTTGTTGAAAAACTGCGTCAAATCCATCAAGAGCCTTCCTCTCTTGCTCCAAGCGTTCCCCAATCTTCTATTTCTTCTTCATCTACCACCTCGACTAATGAAATTCAAGCTCTTTCTCCTCCATCTATTACTCCTATTTCCATGACCTCGCTTTATAAAGCAATCCTTCAGGTTCATTTTCCTGAGGGGAATAAGGATCTCATAGTACAAGCTGACATTTTAGATAAAATTTATGGAATTAAGTCTAACCTTTCTATTGAAGAAAAAGTACCCTACATTTTTCAAAAACTCTTTAACTTAGCCACTTCTCTTTCTCCTACGGAATTTGAAAGAAATGCTAAGGAAAGCAAGGCTTTTACCATTTCTAATTATTCATCCTATCTGCTTAATATTAACCGCCTCTTACTCTGGCAAGAGCTACCCGGAGGAACAGATTATTTAAACCAACCTCACATCAAAGCTTTACCTCTAAAGAAAAAAGCAGAGCTGTTAACGCAGTGGATAGAAAAGCATAGTAAAAATATTATCACCTTGAACTTAGATGGAGTAGGCTTGACTTATTTACCTCCAGAAGTTTGGCAGCTTTCTCATCTTCAAGCGCTTGGCCTAAGTAACAACCGGCTAACTGTTATTCCTGACGCCATTGGGCAGCTTTCGCAACTGCAAACACTCTACTTAAACGATAACCATTTGACTGTTATTCCTAGGGCTATCGGGCAGCTTTCTCAACTGCTAACCCTTCACTTAAGCGTCAACCCACTCACCACTATTCCTGCAGAGGTAGGGCAGCTTTCTCAGCTGAGAGAGCTTTCCTTACATAACACCCATCTAACTACTCTTCCATCAGAAATAGGTCAGCTTTCTCAGTTACAAACGCTTGACTTATGTTGCAACCAGCTAACCGCTCTACCTGCAGAGATAGGGCGGCTTTCTCAGCTGCAAATCCTTCACTTAAGCATCAACCAACTCACCACTATTCCTGCAGAGATAGGGCAGCTAGCTAAGCTGGAAAATCTTCACTTAAACAGCAACCAGCTTAACACTCTTCCTGCGGAAATCGGGCAGCTGTCTCGGCTGCAAGAGCTTCACTTAAACTGCAACCAGCTTAACACTCTTCCCGCAGAGATAGGGGGGCTTTCTCAGCTGCAAGAGTTTGACTTAATGTATAACCAGCTTAACACTCTTCCAGCGAAAATCGGGCAATTATCGCATCTACAAAAGCTCTACTTAAACAACAACCAGCTAGCCGCTCTTCCTGCACAGATAGGGCAGCTTTCTCATTTGCAAATACTTTACTTACATAACAACCAGCTAAACGCTCTTCCTGCGGAAATCGGGCAGTTATCCCACTTGCAAGAGCTTGGCTTACGTAACAACCAGCTAAAAGCTCTTCCTGCAGAGATAGGGCAGTTATCCCAACTGCGAGGGCTTTGCTTAAGTGACAACCAGTTAACTGCTGTGCGTGCAGAGATATTCCAGCTTGCTAAGCTGCAAAAGCTTTGGTTAAGCGATAATCAGCTAACAACTCTTCCTGCTCAGATAGGGCAGCTTTCTCAGCTGCAAGAGTTTGACTTAAGCTATAACCAGCTAGCCGCTCTTCCTGCAGAAATAGGGCAGCTTTCTCGGTTGCAAAAGTTTGACTTAAGCTATAACCAGCTAACCGTTCTTCCTGCAGAGATAGGGGGGCTTTCTCAGCTGCAAGAGTTTGACTTAAGCTATAACCAGCTAACCGTTCTTCCTGCAGAGATAGGGCAGCTTTCTCAGCTGCAAACATTTAGCTTGGGTAGCAACCAGTTAACCGCTGTTCCTGCAGCGATAGGGCAGCTTTCTCAGCTGAGAAAGCTTTTGCTAGATAACAACCAGCTAACCGCTCTGCCTACAGAGATATGGCAGCTATCGCAGCTGAAAACTCTTGACTTAAGTAATAATCAGCTAACGGCTATTCCTGCAGAGATAGGGCAGCTTTCTCAGCTACATTTGCTTGGCTTAAGGAACAACCATTTAACCGTTATTCCTCATCTTACAGGGGTAATTCTTGATATTAAGGGCAATCCACTTTAGACGCATTATGAAGAAAGGATTATCTTTCGTGCAGTTCTTTGCTGTGGTAAAGAAACGAAGAACTATCTTCCTTAGCCTTTAAGCTAAGTTTGCAGATTAAGCTTTAGCATGTATATAGGCGATAAAATGAAAGATTTGTGAGCAAAAAACTTGAGAAGCTAGCCTAAAGAGATGAAATAAAATTGATAAAATAATACATTTAATTTCAAGAGAGTAAAATTTTTATGTTTTTTCTAGTTTTCAAATTTGAAGAGTGGTAATCATCACGCTTTTGATTTCTAGTAAAGTCGCTTCGTTGACTGTAATAACGAAGGGCTCGATATAAATGGATTCTCCCTCCTCAGGCATGTGCCCTAGCTTAGAAAGGACTAGTTCTGATAATTTTAATTTTTTCTCATCAGCTAGTTTTACATCAAATTGTTTATAAAACTCTTCAATCGTCATATCACCTGGCAGAGTTCTATCGATGATTAACTGATTAGTTAGAGTGTCTTGCTTGTGGATAGGGTGAGGGTGAGATCCAAAGATGGCTTGCATAATGCAGTCAAGGCTAAGGATGCCGGAGGCTTGTCCGTTGACATCTAAGACCACGGCTACGCTCTGATTATTGCTTTTAAATTGCTTGAGGATCTGCATGATGTTAGTATTTTGGGTGATAAACCAAGGAGGAAGGCAATAGTCACGCAGCCGTTTATTATCGGCAGCGCGAATCAATAGCCGCGGAAAAGCTATTCCTATAATATGATGCATCTCCCCGAGGTGGACGGTTAAGAAACGCTCTTTTGTTTTAGCCATTAAACGTTTAGCATCTAAGATCGTAGCAGTAGCACCTATGGTAGGAATTTGCTCAATAGGGATCATGAGCTGACGTGCTTCTTTATTATTCATCTTAAAGATATTGGCAGTAATCGTTTCAAATTCCTTGTTTTCCGAGCTGTGGAGTTTAATGTCATCTTGCTCTTCTAAAAGCTTCTGAAGCTCTTTTTGACTAAGATAGAAGTTGGCATTAGATTCTCGTCCTCCAATTAAATAATTGGCTAATTTTGAAAGTCCGCTAATCACCCATAAAATGGGAGCCATCAATTTGGCAGTAAAGTAAACAATCGGTACTCCCATCATGGCAATATGCTCAGGATAGCGTCTGGCTGCCAAGATAGGAGCTAACTCACCAAAAATTACGACTAGGATAACCTGCGATAAAGGGGCAAGATCAGGATCAAGACCTATGCTTTGATGAAAAACTCGAGCACATTCCGATCCAAACACCATGGCTAAATTAACGATAATTAAGGTAGTTCCAAATAATCGCGAAGGGTTATGAAGAAGATCATTGAGCCAAATTGCTCGTGTATGACCTTTGCTATAGTAATATTGCAGTCTTATCTTATTAAAAGAGACACAAGCCATTTCTGCCATGGAGAAAAAAGCTAAAACGAAAATAGAAAAAATATTAAAAAATAGCCACCAGCCTGCCGAAAGATTCATTTAATGCTACCTGCTTTTAAGCCTTCGAACGTATATTCTTCTTATCCTATTTGGATCAGCCGATAAAACTTGAAAGAGAAAGGCGTGGTTTTCAAATTTAGTGCCACTTTTAGGGATATCTCCCAGCTGTTCTGTTAGCCATCCCCCTAAGGTAACCATACTTTCACTTTTTAAATCCGTTTCAAAATAGTTATTAAATTCATCCAATTCCATCTTCCCACTGGCAATAATCTCGTCTTTTCCTGCTTGGGTAAAGATAACTTTTTGATCGCGTAAATCTTTGATTTTCCCTACGACGACTTCGACGATATCTTCATAGGTAACTAAGCCCGAAATAGACCCATACTCATCTACTACCAGAGCTATTTCTTGGCCACTTTCTTCGAATCGCCTTAATAAGGTACGCGAAGGCGTGGTTTCTGGAATATAATAGGGGCGCCATAAGAAATTATTTAAATCTTGAGAAGTATGGATGGCTTGTCGATGGAGAAAATATTGCTTAGCATCAATAATTCCCAAAACATTTTCAATGCCATTTTCACAGACGGGGAGACGAGTACATTGTCTATCCACGAAAAGATGAACTAATTTGGTTAAAGGATCTTCTCTATTGTAAAATAGAATTTCTTGGCGCGGACGCATGATCTCTCTTACATTCGTATCTTGAAGATTTAAATATCCTCCAATTAATTCTCGTTCCTCATGATTAAGAATTCCAGCTTCCTCAGATTTTTTTAGCACGTGATGAAGCTCTTCGCGCGATATATCGGCATCTTTTTTCAAAAAGAAAAAGAATACACGCGAAATGGGAGAGAGAATGTAAATGATAAATGTTTTGATCGGATATAGCAGGCGTTGTAGAGAAGCTAAAGCAGGTGCGGTATGCTTAGAAAGCTTAACATTGTTTTGTATCCCCAGGTACTTTGGTACAATTTCGCCAAAAACTAGTAAAAGTACAAAAGGCAAGCCTACGGCCATTAGCCATCCACCAGCGTTTGTAAAAGCATGAGAGATGACGTTTTGCAAAAGAATATTGACGATTGTGTTAAGCAGAAAAACGGTAATTAGCAATTCACGCGGCTGTGCAAGTAGCCTAGAGATCAAGCGCTCACGTGAATCCTCACTGTTTTTAAAGCTTTTAATTCTTGTAGAAGAAAGAGAAAAAAGCGCTGCTTCTGAAGCAGAGCACCAACCAGAAGCAAGTGTGAGTAATAAGATAACTGCAATTAAAATTAAACTACTTATCATGGCTTGCTTGCCATTGATTTATCAAAAAAGACTTTAATTTGACCCTCGGGTACAAGACCTAGACCTTTCATAAGAACTTGTTCGACCCACGCCGGATCGCTTTGGCTATTAATTTCAATTAAAAGCTTTTCTTGCAAAGCATACGC
Source organism: Neochlamydia sp. AcF95 (assembly GCF_018342455.1). NCBI lineage: Bacteria > Pseudomonadati > Chlamydiota > Chlamydiia > Parachlamydiales > Parachlamydiaceae > Neochlamydia > Neochlamydia sp. AcF95. The sequence goes on from NZ_JAEMUC010000056.1 coordinate 14,333, forward strand.
TTCTTTCTTTTGTTTTTCTAACTCTTGGTAATGCTCTTGAAGGGTAGCATATTCTTTATTCTGTACTTTCATACCCTGTTCCAATAGCATATAGATAAAAAGGCCAAACAGAATGACCCACCAAGCTTGAAAAAAAAACTGTTCTACGTATCGATTAATTTTAAGAAGAAAGAGCTGCATACATCAAATTTATATTCTTTTGCTGTTTTTCTATCCAGCGTTTTAACAAAAGTTAACCATCTAGCAGCTTATCAATCAATGGCGACATGCAAAATCTCTGGATAGATGCACTAACAGATATTTTTTCTTTGATAGGAAAAAAGCCAAAGAATGATCTTTTTATAGGGTTTTTCCAAGGGCAAGAGTTTAGATGAAAGTTTACTTTGCCTGTTAGAATCCATTGGGCTGAAGCTATGCCTGCTTCTCCTAGATTAAAATTCACCCATTCGGCACTTTTTCTATCTGGCTGCAAGACTCTTATAACTAATTTTTAAGTGATCAATAAATTTACTTAAACTTTCTCCATGAACCCTTTATTTTTTAGGGGGGAAGATCTTAGCTTTCATTTCTAAGAAGAAATGCATCCAAATAAAAGCTGCGAATCTTAAAGAAGATCTTAAATGAATAAATCCTATTTAAGTTGAAGTAAATAGATTTTAATGCTGCCCGGTGGCCAGCTTCTTTTCAGCTTTTTTTGCCTATTGATAAGATTTTTTTATCCCTCTCTATTCTCTTTGTTTATTGGAGAAATTAGGCTTTATAGATGTCTTTAAACTTTATAATTTTTTTATCGTTAACAAGGCAAGTTCCATGTCTTTCTAGCATTTTCTAAACTATTAAAGCAAGCAAGCTCTTGTCAAATATTTTTAGATGAGATAAAAGCCTATCCTGCTTATTACTTTGCTAAAACCTATAAATTTTTCTTAAGTTTTTGGTTAACCCACAACGCTTAAGGAATGCTTAAAAAAAGGAGAATCGATGAAAAAAACTATTTTGGTCCAAGGGATAATAGCCTTACTCTGTCATACAGGAACTTTAATGGCACACTGCCAAATGCCTTGTGGAGTCTATCATGATGAGCTGGTTTTTAATCAAATCGATCAATACATCGAGACTATGTATAAAGGGATCACCGAGCTTAACAATAGCAAATTTTCTACTCCCTTTGAACGCAATAACTTCATCCGATGGGTAAAACTTAAAGATTCAGCTTCGGATGAAATTGCCAATCTTATTACGGAATACTTTCTTCAGCAAAAAATAAAGCCGGCTGAAGCTGACACTCCTAAACGTTTAATAAGTGCTCATAAAATGTTATTTGAGCTTACCGCTATTAAGCAGAACGTAAATATAAAGATGATAGAAGCCTTTGCTGACGAGTGGGAAAATTTTAAACAGATGTTTCACGTTATTAATTATGAATGTCAGATTGACCTCATTAAACGCCGAAAACGAGAAAGAGATTTCCAACTTAAGGATCAGCAGAAGCTGAATGACAAGCTTCCCTCTGCGGAAAATCCTTCTTCCAATGAGCAGCATGAGCATTCTTCAGATGATCATGAGCATACTCATTAAGAATAAGAGCTTGGCGGGGGCAGATATAGCAAAAGTGGGTTTGAAGATAATGAATAGAAGAGTTCTAAACTCTAACTTTAGAAATAATAAATTTGCTTTTCTGCCCTTTTTCCAAGTTTCTTATTCCTTATGAAAGAGCCAGGCTCTTTCATAAGGAATAAGAATAATAGGGATTATCTTACTTGCTCTTCTAGGTGCTGCTTAAGCTTCTTTCTCGTAATTTTATTTTGTATGGATGAAAATGATCTAAAAGGTGTGTAAAAAGGATGGTTAGGCTTGAAAGCAAATTTTAGGCAGTTTATTCTTTGTTTTTCATCAAAGTCATTAAAAAGCGTAAAACCCATGTAGGATGCTTAAAAAAATATTTCATCAAATTTATATAGGTTACATGATTTAATGATCGATAGATAACATGGGGCTCATCTTTAAGTGTATCTTGAAGCCATTCCTTATGTAAGAAAAAAAAGTGCTTAGGAAGTTGTTGAAGGGAGAAAAAATCAATCTCTCTTGTTTCAACGCCTTTTTGTAGTTCGCCCTTTAAAGGGGAACATTCATAAATTTCCGTAAAGCGTGCGAGTTTATTGATGGGAGTATATTCGGCTACTTTCCTTAGAACTTGTACGGTGAGACCCGTTTCTTCAAGCACTTCTCTAATAACAGCTTGGCAAGAGCTTTCATTATCTTCAACGCCCCCACCCGGTAGAACCCAAAGAGGAATATCTTGACGTTTGACTAATAACACTTGAGATTTATTGGAATTAAAAATTACCCCTATTGCCGCATTCTTTCTCATATAAATATAGGTTCCAGAGACAGTTAAACAAATAGTGTAAAGCATAGAATCATAAGAAGCAAATGAAGTATTCTTAACGTATATAACTAGCTTATTCTTTATATTTTGCTGTCGTGGTTGTTAATTGACATATAATAGCTTTTTCTATATAATTGGTCTGCTAAGCCCCTTTTTGAGGCTTGATATTGAATAGATAATTTATTAGCTAAAGTTTTTTTAGCATTCTTTGTAGGAGCTCTTAAAGGAATGCTTGAAGAAAAAAACAAGGAAGGGAGTGTTGTTCGCTATTTTCCTCTTTAACTCATCAATTTTTTCTTTTTTAGTTCATCTTATCCTTTAGAATCTCTAAGGCCCTTAGCGCACGTGCCTTTTGAAAAAGCTTATTGCCTTTTTGAAGAGTTTAATTGTATTATTTATAGCTTTGCTTATTATTTGAATGGAGAAAAATATGTCTCTTAAAAAGTCATCTAGTGTAATGGCAGCAGGGCTAGCATTGTTTTCCATGTTTTTTGGTGCCGGTGATCTCATTTGGCCCTTAATCTTAGGAGGAAATGCTGGCGATAAAAACTTTTTTGCTATGCTGGGCTTACTAGTAACAGGTGTAAGTCTACCTTTACTAGGCTTGATAGCCATGATGATGTTTCGAGGTGACTATCGACAATTTTTTGGCCAAACAGGTAAATGGCCAGGTCTTATCCTAGTATTTATCATACAGGCAATTTTGGGTCCCATTGGCTCTATTCCGCGCTTAATTACACTTTCTTTTGCAACTTTAAAGCCTTATATGCCTGGAAATGTCACTCTTTTTATCTTTAGCATTTTATCCTCTCTACTCGTTTTGGGCTTTACTTTAAGAAAAAATAAAGTGATTAATTTTTTGGGATTGGTTTTGACTCCTCTTCTATTACTTTGTCTAGGATGTATTCTTGTTGTAGGTTTTATTCATCCACCTGAAGCTCATCTAGTTTCCTGGACGCCCGTAGAAGCATTTAATCAGGGCTTACATGTGGGTTATAATACTTTAGATTTAATTGCAGCTTTCATTTTTGCCCCTTTAGTTTTAAGCCATTTTATGACTGATCAAGAGGAGGCTAGCAGCGGAGAGCAACGACATGAGATTTTTAATAAAATGCTTAAAGCAAGCCTTTTAGCGGCAGGTCTACTCTCTGCAATGTATATTGGCCTGACCTCGGTGGCTTCCTTTTATACTCATGTATTGCCTGCTAACCATTTACCTGAGGAGCGCTTGTCAGCTATTGCGATGCATTTACTAGGCCCCCAAGGCGCTTTTGTGGCATGTTTGGCGGTAGCCATGGCTTGTTTGACCACAGCAATTCCGCTGGTAAGTATCTGCGCCGATTACATCCAGAATGACCTTTTGCCTGTCGACAAAGGCCCTTTATTGCCTTTAGGCATTACATTAGGTATCTCATTAGGAATTGCTAATTTAGGCTTTAGTGGAATTGCAAGCATGCTTTCCCCCTTGCTTAATATCTTATGTCCTAGCTTAATTGTGTTAAGCATTTCAAATATTATCAATAAGCTATACGAGATTAGAACACGAAAGGCACCCATTTTCATTACGTTTGCTTTGTCTACTATGAACTATTTTATTTAAGAAGCAAAAGTTTGCCTCAGCATCTGCATTCTAAAAATTTTTTAGGAAGGGATTTTTGACAATCTTTAAAAATACCTTTAAGTTTTTTAGAAGTCTTTAGAATAAATAATATCTTTTAAAGAAATTAGATCTGCATAGCCAAAAAAATTAACTTTTTTCCAAGCAGACCCTCTCCGTAAAAACAAGCTTTTTATTAAGTGTATGACTACATAAAGAGTTGCTCAAAGGCGTATAATCTTTTCCCAGCATTTTCAAGGTGATTTCTTAAGAAAGTGTTGGAAAGCTAGTTTTGATTTTCCTAGATAAAAGCAGATATGTTTTGCAAAGCCAAAGGAAAGCTACCCTGTCTTTTCTATCCGCGCCATTATTACAACGATCATGAATCGCTGCTTGTTTTAAGCTTGAAGAGATTCTCTGAGCGGATTAGTGGCTTTCTGGATAGCTAGGCGAAAAGGGATTAATAATACAAAATCAAAAAGTATTTTAATACTTAAATCACTAAGAGCCCAATTCATCAGCGGAACAGGTTCTCCCCAAAATGCTAGGCTCCAAAAGATGCAAGTATCTACAAAAGAGGCTCCTATTGAAGCAAATAAAGGGGCAAACCACCATGTTCTTTTTCGCATAGAAGCGAAGATGCTAATATCTAATAGCTGCGAGATCAAAAAAGCTAGCCCTGAAGCACAAGCTATCTTAGGTGTAGACAACCAAATAGATAATAAAAATGCCAGCATAAAGCCCACATAGACGACGCGTTTAGCAACTCTAGGGCCATGCAAGCAATTATTAACTTCAGTGACCAAAAAGGATAGTGGATAAGTAAAAGATCCCCAGGTAAGCCAATCATTAATGGGAAATTGAACTAAAAAATTGCAGCTGGTAACGATAGCAATCATAGCAAGGTAAGCGAATTGAATACTGAACATACAACCCTCTGATTAAAAGCGTTATCTTACATAAAATGAGAATTATAGCCTACACTTAGTGTGTTTTCTTTGCTAATAAATACTTCTTTTTTCTCTTAGTAGAATCTCCCTATGTTTAGATTTAATCGATAAGCTTAAAGCAGGTTTTGCTTGATTATTATGAAGCTCTTCTAAATGTTGATCACTTGAAGCCAGCAAATAGGAAAAAAACATCGCCGGGCAAAAAAGCTCTACCCTCGTCTCATGAAAATTTTTTACTGATTGTTATTTTAAAACTTTTTACCGAGTGGATAAGCTTTATAGCCATCCTTTTTTATGATTGACCTTTATTCTCTCGTATGCGAATAAATAATTTTATTGCTTTTTGTCTGCTTACTAGAAAAATTTAGAGCTCATTTGGCTCTCAAAAATTTTAATCTTAAAAAATTGGGGAAGATATGCTAGAAGAGTTAAAGATTATCTGGATTTTAGCTATAGGCTTTGGACTAGCTTGTCTTTTGGGATATTCGGCTCATCGCATGAAATTATCGCCTATCCTAGGGTACGTAATTGCTGGATATTTGATTGGACCTAATTTTCCCGGTTTTGTTGCCGATCCGCGTTTATCAGAACAATTAGCTAACATTGGGGTGACTTTGCTAATGTTCGCCGTAGGTCTTAATTTTAAGTGGAATGATTTGGCAGCTGTAAAGAAAATTGTATTGCCCGGGGCCCTGATTCTTTCCCTCCTCTCTATTGGAGCGGGCATATTTTTAAGTGTTAATCTGGGCCAAACAATGCAAGCTGGATTTGTGATTGGCTTGGCCATTTGCGTCTCTAGTACAGTAGTTATTGTACGAGGCCTAGCGGATCAAAATTTACTTCAGACTCCCCAGGGTCACACGGTATTAGGATGGACGATTGTAGAAGATATCATTTCCGTATTAGGGCTTATTTTGTTGCCTACTCTGATGCAATCTAATTTAGGTGGCGAAAATTCTGGTGTAGAATTTATGTATTCGCTAGGAACTCTAATTTTAAAAATTATGGCTTTAGGCGTCATCATTTACTATGTGGGAGAGAAGCTGGTTAAAGAAGTTTTAACTGTCGTCGCGCGGACCCGCTCGCATGAATTATTTACTTTAGCAATTTTGTCGTGTGTCTTTTTCATTGCTATTGGTAGTGCTTATCTATTTGGAGTGTCTTTAGCATTGGGCGCTTTTATTGCCGGAACTGTCGTAGGAAAAACAGAGGTTAGCCATCAAGCTGCCGCTAATGCTTTACCTATGCGCGATGCTTTTGCTGTTATTTTCTTTCTATCCGTAGGCATGCTCTTTAATCCTACGGTAGTTAAAAACAATTTACCTCTTTTTTTCGGCTTGCTTTTTATCATCCTGGCTTTAAGACCTATGATGGCATTTTTAATCATTAAGCTAGCCAAGTATCCGCAAAGTATAGCGATTTCAGTAGCGGTGGCCATCAGCCAAATAGGTGAATATTCCTTTATCTTAGCTGAAGAAGGAAACCAGCTGAAGATATTGTCAGACAACGCCTATGATATTTTAGTAGCCTGCGCCTTTATAAGCATTATGCTAAATCCTCTTTTATTTCAGCTATTTAAACCTTTAGCTTCCAAAAAAACAAAAAAACTTTTTCCTGAAAATAAGGAAGTTGATCAATCCTTAGAAGCGTTATATAAAAATGCGGATCTCCAACAATCTTTTCTGCCCCGCGCTTTAGTCATCGGTTACGGTCCTGTCGGCCGGGCGGTTACACATTATCTTAAAGAGAGCAACTTTCATCCTCTCGTGATAGATAGGAATATCGATACTGTAGCTGCCATGAAAGAAAAGGGAATTGAAGCCATATTTGGCGATGCCACCCAGTTTCAGATCATGGAAAAAGCTGATCTTACTAACCTTCAGCTAATGGTAGTTACTACGCCCGATTTGCATATAACTCAATCGATTATTCAAGTGGCCTATCATATTAACCCCTATATTAAAATCATTGCACGCTCCCATTATAAAGTAGATCATCAATTTCTTAAATTCGCAGAAGTACCCATGGTGTGGGATGAGGAAGCTGCTGCCGAAAAAATGGTTTCTCTTCTTCGCACTCAATTAGCTTAAGTTTCCTTATAGCATTTGAACGATAAAAAAAATTGAAGGGGATGCTTTCTAACAAATTAAGCAAGCAAAACTGCCAGCTATTTTTAAAGGAATATAAAAGATGTTAAAATAGTCTAACCTGCTTTAGGGCACTTTTCTTGCTAACGGAAGATGTTGAGGAGAGACCTCAGTTAAGATTGTTACATTTCTTTCCTGCAAATTATTACTCTGTCTTGATAGGAATGCAAACAAGCTTGGGCTTGATACGAGCACCCTCAAAGCAAACATCTCAATTAGACTCTCCCCAGAGTGTTAATCAAGCTTATAATACCTCTTGAAGAAACTTTATTTGTATAGCTAAAAAGAGAATTCACCCTTTAAGCTGGCTCTCTCCTTAAAACCACAGTTTTATTAAGTATAGGCTTGCATAAAGAGCTGCTCGAAAGTGTATAACATAGAAAAGCAAACGCCTGGATTTTTTGAAAGTATAGTTAATGATAGCAATGCCAGTTCTTTAATTGTGCTTTCACCCAGCTTCAGATGGATTCAGCGTACCCTAGTTCCAAAAAATCTTTAACAATCTGAGTGGCTGTAGCTCGTTGCCTTATTGGGTCCCACCCATCGCCTCTATCACGCCGTTTAGCAATATTTGCTTCTTTAGTCCAGCCTTCCCATTTAAATTGGCCGTTTTTTATTCTTTCAAAAATCTTTAAAATATGATCTTTTAAATGGCTGGTTGCTTCAAAAGGGGTTAGTGTTCCTTCTGCCACCTGGCTTAGTAAATCGAGAGCCAATGTTCTTCCTTCTACTTCTTCTTCAGCATCTATTTCGTTAATCACTTCATCCACTATGTCCACTGAATTAAGTTTTTGGTAAAGTTGCTTGTCTACAAATTCATTTTTATATCTTTCTTTCATTACATTAAATCGCGGAATAATAGAAATATGAGCTTTCACTTTTCCTTGAGGCAAAGGTGAAGGCGTATCGGCGGGATAAAAATAGTGAAGGGCTTTGGTTATGGTCTTTGCAATTTTTACATTTTTAGCCTTAAAATCAGGAGTTTGGCAGTATTCACATAAATATGTAAAAATTTCGAGACGGGATTGCGTATGGATTTTCAGCTGCTCTACAAGATTGGCTCCCCCCTCTGTGCTCAGAACCTTTCCTGAACCTATCCTTTGTGTGTCTCTCATAGAGGAAGAGGGAAAGACTGTAAACCATTTATTTCCCGTAACGTCCTCTTCTATGTTGGTTAGCTCGATGTTTTCTAAACTTATAGAAGCAGAAAGTTGCAATCCTGGGAATGGCAAAGGTCTAGAAATGCTTGGCGATATAGGAAGGGTTGCTGCTGAGGAAGAAGGTAGCATTCCTGGTGGGAAATTCTGAGAAATAGGAGGAGGGATTAGGCTCTGGCAAGCGGGCAAAAATGGAGAACGAGCTGTTGGTTGGGATAAGCCTCTTGGCAAGCTTTGAAATGGAGAAGTCGCAGTCAAGGACGGAAGGGGTAATAGTCCTGCTGGTAAGTTGGTCGAGACAGGAGGTGGAAATAGGGGTTGATAAGCGGTTGGTAAATGAGAAGGTGTTGCTGGGCTCGTCGGTTGGGGATAAATATTAGACGGTTGCGAAGGATGCATCTGTGTATGCCAAGGAGGAAAAAGAGTTGGTGGATAGGATGGGAGGGGTAATATACCTTGAGAATAATAGGGAGGTTGTGGAGGAGGAGGCTGTATGTAAGTAGGCTGAGGAGGAGGTGTTAAGGGATAAGAAGATGGCAAGGGTGGCAAATTCCGTTCCTGAAGAGAAGCTGAGGGTAAATGGGAAGGGAGGGGTAATATTCCTTGAGAGTAATAGTGAGGCTGCTGTGGAGGAGGAGGAGGTTGTAAGTAAGTAGGCTGAGGAGGATGTGAGGGTAAAGTAGAAGAGACGGCAGCAGATTCTTCATTTTGCTGATTTTGCAACTCTTGGGAAAGCGTGTGTCTGATTTTCTTTGCACGATTGATTTCTTCCAACCTTACAGCTTGTATTTTCTCTGTATGAGAAGCATGTGGAAAAAGGGAAGCATGGCTTGATTCTTCGCTCGAAGGGGCTGGAGCTTCTCTTTTTCTTTTCTTTTCTTGTGTTTTTTCTGAAAGATAGGAAGTATTAGAGCTAGGACCTGGAGGTGGTATCGGGCTAGACATAAACTCTCCAAATAAAATATTATATGAACCTATCCCGATAATATTGAGAAATTTAAATCTGTAGTGTATACTCTTCTTTTTTAAGAAGGAGAAGATGTATGC
>NZ_JAEMUC010000057.1:0-9934 GCF_018342455.1 Neochlamydia sp. AcF95
AAAGCTTTACGTGTGATGGCCAGTAAACCTGCAGCACAAAGGTATTTTTTCTCTTTCGCCCACATTCCCATAACTAACCTCACCTAATGGTTTACGAAAAAAAATTTCTTTTTTAGTTTATCACAGAGGGAATTTTTTTCAGCGGGAATCGCTGATGATAAAGCGCTCTTGTAAATAGAGAAAGAGGGTTTAAAGCTCAAATATTAAAATTTTTAATTCAGTTACATTTCTAATGCATAGATGAAACGCCAAGGGAGGTGAGCATGTTCACCTGCATAGTCGATGCCTACACGTGGTCCTATTATTAAATTCTTTTTTTCGCAACAAATATGATGATCCTCTAGCCAGATAAGAGGCCCTGTCAATAGTAAACCATTATGGATAGTATTGATGCCTAAAGCTTGCGTTAATGTTCCTGGCCCGCCCGCAAGGCTAGCTTTATTTTTAGTTTTATAGCGCCGTTTAATCATTTGCTCAACGCCAATAGTAGGTTTAATAGCGCGAATCAAAATAGCATGGGGAATTTCAATACTGTTAGTAACAATATTAAACATGGCATGAATTCCATAGATGCGATACACATAAGCATGCCCACCAGCATGATACATCACTTCATTACGTTTGGTACGGCGGCCGCCATATGCGTGAGAAGCTCGATCTTCGGGACCTCTGTAAGCTTCCGTTTCAGTGATAATTCCTCCCGTATAAACACCATTGATACAGGTCATCAATACTTTGCCTAATAGCTCTTGGCTAATCTGCAAAACATCGTCTCTTAAATAAAAATCTAAAGGAAGTTTTTCCATTATTTTTTTGATTTTTTCTTGCTTGGGAATTTTTTTGAGCTTTTTCTTTTTGAGGCAGTATATAGAAAATCTTTTAACCTGGGTTTAGAAACAGGACGAGAGGGTAAAGGTTTCCTCATTTTCTTTGACTTTAGCAGCGTAGATTTTACCTCAGGTATAAGTGTCCAGGAGCATTCCAAGGTAATAAAATCAACTTTTTTTAGCATGATAGTAATTTTGTCTCCTGCTACAAAAGTTTTATGAGTATGGCGTCCTTTTAAAGCCAAATTGCCTTCATCATATATATAGTAATCCCCATCCAGCTCCGATACATGTAAATAGCTTTCAAGCATTACATCTAAAACCTCAAAGATTATCCCAAAATTTTTTATACGGGTGACCACAGCTTCATACTGTTGGTAGGGCTCTATTTGCTGGCGGGAATATAGCAAGCGCAATTTCTTGAGAGTTTTTACACTAGCTTCTGCTCGAGCACTTTGTCTTTCTTTTTCTGAGCAATTATTAGCTACAATTTCTAAAGCTTCATAAGCTTCTTCTTCATGGAAAAGCGAGCGATGAATCACTAAGTCAATATAACGGCGTATAGGGCTTGTAAAATGACAATAATGAGTTAAGCCTAAACCAAAGTGACCTATATTGTTCGGTGAATAAATAGCTAAACGCATGCGGCGTATATAACTTGTAGCTAGATACTGTCCATAGGAAGAATTCATAGCTTCTTCAAAAAGCTTTTGAATTTCTGCATTACTGGGCGTATCAGATAAATTATAGCCAAAAGCTCTAGCTAACGCGGCAAATTCTTTCATGCTTTCTTCAGCAGGCTCATCGTGAACGCGGTAGGTCAAATTTTTACCTATCGCTGTCAAATGCCTGGCGACTATTTCATTGGCTTTCAGCATAAATTCTTCCACCAATTGATGGGTTATATCATAGGTAATATAATCTGTACCCTGAGGCATACCTTTTTCATCCACTAAAATGACCAGCTCTGGCAAAGCAAATTCAATACTTCCTCTCTCAAAGCGTTTTTTCTTCAATAAGCTGCATAACTCCACCATAAGATGGAGAGTAGGAGCGTGGGGAGAAAGCTTTTTACCTTCTAAAATTTGCTTAGCTTCTTTGTAGGTAAAACGTTTCTTGCTTTTGATTACACTGCGGGTAATGCGATAGTCAATTTCGTTCCCATTACGATCAAAAGTAATTAAAACAGAAACGGTCAGTCTATTTACTTGAGGTTTAAGGCTGCATAAATTATCAGATAAGATGGAAGGAAGCATGGGAAGACAGGTTCCGGGAAAATAAGTAGAGTTGCACCGCATAGCAGCCTCTCTATCTAAAGCTGTCCCAGGCGTCACGTAATAAGATACATCTGCAATATGAACTCCTAGATGATAATGCCCCTGCTGATCTTTGGAAAGGTGGATGGCATCATCAAAATCTTTAGCCGTATCGGGGTCAATAGTAAAGCATTCAATCTTACGAAAATCCTCTCTTCCTTGAAGATCTTTGGCAGAAACTCGCGTCCCTATTTTTTTCGCCTCATCTATAGTCTGTGCAGAAAAATCAGAGCGTAAGCCGAACTCTTCGATTGCTGCTTTAACATCACAAGAAGGATCGGAGATATGTCCAAGGTAGTGAGAATATTTACAATATGTTTCCGTATCTTTGCTGCCCCAGTCTGTGACTTGCATAACTATTCTATCGCCTTCCTGAAGGCTCCTTTCTTTTGAAGGCTCAACAATCACTCTTTGAGAGAGGCCTAGTAGAGGAACATAAGCTAGAATTTCACCATACCGATCTACTTTTCTTATTATTCCGGCTACATGAGTGCGTGCTCGTTCTAGAATGGCTATAACTTTACCTTCAGGTCCTTTTTCTTTAAAAGGGGGAGCTTCCACACGTACTTCAACTATATCTCCATCTACCGCATTCTGAATTAAATGCTTGGGAATAAAGATGTCCTCCGAATAAATGGATGGATTTTCAACTTTTAGAAATCCAAATCCTCTTGGATGGACGCTTAAAGTGCCTTTAACAATTTCGGTTGTCGAGCTTTTCAGGGCGTAACGTTTATGCTCTAGGCTAGCTAAGCCTGATTGATGCAAATGGGTGAGGACTCTGCCGAAAATTTCGCGATACTGCTCGGGCAGATGCAACCGTTCAAAAAGCTCGGATTCATTCATAGCTAAGTACCCTTTACCAGCCATAAATTCTTGAGTAATTTTTAGCAAGTTTTCATACAGACGATCTTCTTTACTTTTTTGGATGGAGCCGAGCTCCTTTTTTTTTGACTTTTTGTTGTTCTTTCGCATAAAGTTCTAACGGTTCTTTCTCATAAATTTATACGTATACTACTTTGGATAAAAGAATGAAATATGATCACAAAAAAATTGAAGCAAAATGGCAAAAATTTTGGTCTGATAATAAAACTTTTAAAGCAGAAATTGATCCCTCTAAGCCTAAGTATTATATTTTAGACATGTTTCCTTATCCTTCGGGAGCAGGTTTACATGTAGGACATCTTATAGGATACACAGCTACAGATATTTTGGCACGCTATAAAAGGCAAAAGGGCTATAATGTACTACACCCTATGGGGTGGGACAGTTTTGGATTGCCTGCAGAGCAATATGCTATACGTACTGGCACACATCCAGCCGAAACCACAAAATATAATGTGCTTAATTTTAAGCGCCAGCTTTCGCGTGTAGGTTATTCCTACGATTGGGATCGGGAAATTTCTACTAGCGATCCATCTTATTTTAAATGGACGCAATGGATTTTCACCCTTTTATATGAAAGAGGATTAGCTTACGAAGCAGAGATGATGGTGAACTATTGCCCTGCCTTAGGAACAGTGCTAGCAAATGAAGAGATTGAAAATGGCTTTAGTAAAGAAGGAGGTCATCCTGTTGAGCGCAGGCCCTTACGCCAATGGATACTAAAAATCACTGCCTATGCTGAACGCTTAATTAAAGACTTAGAATTAGTCGATTGGCCAGAAAGCTTAAAAAAATTACAAATTAATTGGATCGGAAAAAGTGAGGGGGCTTCTATACGTTTTCCGATAAAAAATAGCGATTGTTGCCTAGAAGTTTATACTACACGTCCTGAGACACTTTTTGGCGTAACTTATCTGGTTTTAGCTCCTGAGCATCCTTTGGTTTCAAAGATTACTTCAAAAACTCAGCAAGCTTGCACAGCAGAGTATCAAAAAACAGCAGCTTCTAAAACAGATTTGGAAAGAACAGATCTAAATAAGAATAAAAGTGGCGTTTTTATAGGTGCTTATGCCATTAACCCTGCCAATGGCAAAGACATTCCGGTATGGATTTCGGATTATGTTATCCCGGGGTATGGTACCGGCGCTATCATGTCTGTTCCTGCCCATGACGAGCGCGATTTTGAGTTTGCTAAAAAATTTGATCTTCCACTGGTATATGTCTACAACGTTCATCCAGAAGATTCGATGGTCTATCAAGCTGTAACGGAGGAGAGCGTATGTATTCATAGTGAAAATGAGGAAATTTCCTTAAATGGCTTGAAGCAAGCTGAGGCTACAAAAAAAATTATCGAGTGGCTAGAAAGAAAAGGGATAGGTAAAAGTACGGTTACTTATAAATTGCGCGACTGGTTATTTTCGCGCCAAAGGTATTGGGGCGAACCTTTTCCTATTTTGCATTTTGAAGATGGGACAAAGCGTGTCCTGGAAATAGACGAGCTTCCTTTAACGTTGCCAGCCGTGTCTAACTATAAACCCTTAGGCGATGGCCAAAGCCCCTTAGGTAAAGTAGAAGACTGGATAAATATCCATGATAGTAAAACAGGTAAAAAGGCTCGACGAGAGACAAATACGATGCCTAATTGGGCAGGATCTTGTTGGTATTATCTACGATTTTGTGATCCGCATAATGATCAACAAGCCTGGGGCCAAGAAGCAGAAAAATATTGGGGTCCTGTGGATATGTATGTAGGAGGAGTAGAGCATGCTGTCTTGCATCTTTTGTATGCTCGTTTTTGGCATAAAGTACTTTTCGATTGCGGATATGTCAGCTTTTGTGAGCCTTTTAAGGCTTTGCGCAATCAAGGTTTAATGGTAGCACGTTCCTATCAAAATAGTTTAGGAGCTTATGTGGCACCTGAAGATGTGATCGAAAGAGAAGGCCATTACTTTCATCGGCAATCAGGAGAAGAGCTTAAAAGCCAGATTGATAAGATGTCTAAATCTAAGCTTAATGGTGTCTCACCGGATGACGTGATTGAGGAATATGGTACCGATGCATTGCGATTATACGAAATGTTTTTAGGACCCTTAGATAAAGAGAAGGTATGGAGTTCAGAAGCGGTGAGCGGTTGCCGACGTTTTCTTGTTCGTTTTTATGAAATGGCTACCTCAGATAAGCTAACCTATGAAGATTCCGAAGAAGCTTTTAAATTAGGCCATCGCCTAGTGCATGGAGTAGAAAAGGATATTGAAGCTTTACAATTCAATACCGCTATTGCCAAAATGATGGAATTTATAAATGACTTTACAAGATTGCCTTTATATCCTCGTTCAGTCGTTAAGATGGCTACGCAAGCTTTAATGCCGTTTGCTCCTCATCTTGCAGAGGAAATTTGGGAGTTACTAGATTGTAAAGAAGCTCTATCTTTTGCCCCGTTTCCCCAAATTAATGAAAATTATTTAGTGGATTCGCATGTTACTTACATCGTCCAAATTAACGGTAAGCTTAGGGCTAGATTAACGCTACCTATTGATATATCCCAAGAAGCAATCCTTGAAGCCGCGGAAAAAAATCCTTTGGTTACTAAACATTTAGAAGGTCAAACTGTACAAAAGATTATTTTTGTGCCTAATAAACTATTAAACATTGTAATAGGTTGAAAATTTAAAGGCTTATTGGATATCTATCTAAATAGGTGAGTTTAATAAAGTTAAGTTTTCTTGTATGTTAAATAGCTATCTTTCATGGATAGCTAAATAGGGGAAGGCTTAAAATTAAAGAGTTTCGACCATGGCCTAAGCCTTTAAGAGGGTAGGAGATGTGTAAGCATTCCTCCTATCTTATCGGCTAGGCTTATTATTTTTTTAAATTTAAAGGCAAAGCCTTAAATCTGTTAAGTTTTTATTAAAAGCATTGTTTCATTTTTTATTTGATATCTTTTTTTTCAATTATTTTATTGTCCATGTTATTATAATTTTATCGTTGTAATGCAGCTCCTATATTTTGCAGCAGCTCTTTAATCCCTGCTATATTTAATAAAAGCGATCTTTTTAAGGAGCAAGCTAGCTTCCCACGAATGAAACCTTTTTTAGATGATATATTTATAATTTTTAAGAAAATAATACGCTTTGAAAAAACCAAGTCTGCATACCTAATCCTTTAAAAATTGCCTCTTTATTTAATGAGAGCAATTTTATAAAGCATGAGATTACATAAGAAGTAGCTTGAGAAGTAGCTTGAGAGTGTATAATTAAATTTTTACAAATAACTTTTCTTCTCATTCTCAGTTTAGTTAAATCACTTTTCGGGGTTTAGCTAATCTTCCCTTTTCTCATGTGGCAGAGTTTCAATTTGCCATTCCTCTTTATTGTAAATAAAAGGAAACTCAGCACCCTTAACACCTATTAGCTCTTTTGCATGGCGAAGTCTTTCTCTAACTCCTGGCTTATCGAATATTTCGAATGCTTGCATTAAGCCTAAAATATTTTTATGAAGCTGGCGTGGAGCCGTTACCAGGGTAGAAGCCTCAAAAATTGCCAGCACTTCTTTCCATAAAGGAGATTCTTTCTCTTCTTGATAAATCGGTTTATCTTCTAGATCGCACATGATTAATACCATTTTAAGCAAGAGGCTCACTACAATATCTGTTCGATCTGTCGCATCAGAAGAGAAGCAAGCAAAAGCATCGGCTTTCATAAAGGGTAGAAGGGCTAATATAAGGCGAGCATTAAACAATTTAACAAAAATACGTCGATGGCTTTGCATCAAGGGATCCACATCTTTAAAAAAAATTTCCTTTACTTCATACATACATTTAGTGGCCAATTCCTTGAATTCCAAGCTGATCTTCCACGCTTTGGGAAATACATAGTCAGCCCGATTACTTGATTCTTCTGCTATTCCTGGAGAAATAATTTTCTCCATCAGGGCAGCCATAAAGGCTTGCGTTGTTTTATAACGAGGAATGTGAGGGGCCGGATCCATGTATTCTTCCTTAGGATAGAATAGGGCCGAATGGTTTAAGGGGAAAATAGCCACAAAAGTTGATAGCCATTTTTCACGGTTAAGGCTTATCAATGCATCAGTTTTAGCTCTTTCTGATTCATGTTTATTAAAAGTTTTGCTTTGCAAATTGATTAATAATAAGCGGTGCGAACCTGCTGAAAAAGTATCAAATTCAGGGTTTAAGCCTGTTTTCGAAGTAGGTCTAGCAAAGCGATGAAAATTTACTATTTTTTCTGAGCCATCTTTTTGGCTAACTTTGAGGTTTAAAATCTTGTAGGGAATCTTACACTGCTGATGATGATCTTTATATTTCAGTGTTTTCCATCCTAATAAATCGAGCAATGGAAGCTTATAGTGGGGGGGTAAAGCTACTATAGCGGCGTGTTGGACTTCTATAGGTAACAATAAAAGATTGCTTTGCCTATAAACTATAAAGCGCGTCTCTTTTTTAATTAACTCTTCCAATCCTATAGGCATTATTTCTTTCAAGGCCTTTCTCATTAATGCCACGCCATTAATCTCTGTAAACATGTGATCACACAGCTGCTTTAGCACCAAGGCATAACCACTAGCTGATTCTTCACCTAGCGATTTGTATAATTCAAAATCATCTTTAGCGTCTTTCAATATCTCTCGCAATTTGGATAGGCAAGCTATATGAGATTCTTTCCTCATCTGATTATAGACAGGGGATTTACAAATCTTAGATCCAATATCGTTCGAAAGCGGCAGCCGCAAATCCGTTAAAAGTTTTATCAATTCTTCTACTTTTTCTTGGATAAGAGGGGAGTGATTAGGCCTATTAGAGAGCTTGTCATGGATGAAAGCTTCGTTATTTACTACCCATTCATGCATAGATTTTAAAAGAGTAAAAATCTTTTCGTCCCTCCAAATGACTTTTCCCTCGTCTTTTTCCTCTTTCCAATAGCTTGCTAAAAAATTAGGAATATGCCAAAAAGTAGATAGCCATGAGTCTGAAGGAGTCTTCCACGTTCTTAAAAATACTTCAATTAATTCTTGCTTTTGTCCTAGCGGTAATAAGCTTTCCTGAACTATTTTTTCGCATAACAAATCCCATTTGGCTTTTTCTAAAGTTCCTTGAGCATAGCAACTAGAAAGATCTTCAAGAGTAAAAAGTAGGGTCTCAAATTTTTCTTTTCTAAAGCATTTACCATTAGAATAAGCGTTATATTGCCACAGATAGCGTTGATACCTTATTTCGGCAACACTCATCTTCAATTGCTCGGAGATAAATTCCCATAGTTCTTTTTCATCCGAATATTTAAGAGGAACTTTACAGATTTCGCTACAAAATAAGTCCCATTCCTCATCCCTTAAACTTTTTTGCTTATATTTTAAGATTAGCTGTTGGCAAGTAAGGATAATCTTATCATAGAGCGTCTTATAAGTGTGAGTTTCTTCACTTTTTTGTTCTTCAATAGATAAAGAAGATAAGGTATTGACATAACTTTCAAGGGCTGCCATTTGAATGCGTAATTGGTATATTAGTGGGGGATCTCCTTCTCTGTTAGACCAGATATTAAAGATAAGCCTTAGCAGCTCTTTTTGATGTTCGTGGCTGCAATGAATTGTAGTGATCCGTTGATATAACCATTCGGTATTGAAGGGGTGTTCCTGCTCTTTAGGCGAAGAGTAGTAATGGGTAAAAAATTTTAACCTTTTGAAAGCTATTTTAAAGCTGTTTTCAGCACTATGCGGTTTAAACCTAAATTTCCATTCCAAATCTGAGAAATGTACTTCTAAACGCTCTTTTCTTAATTCCAACTCAGCGTGTAATGACAACTTTTCTTTAAACAATTCGTAAATTTTATTTTCATTTTTAACCGATAAATTTAAACGAATGATCTGTCCGCGGATGGCATCCCATGCTTCCACTACATCCAAATCCAAATTATTAAATCTCTCAATAATAGCAGCAAGCTCTTCCATTTTTCTTAAAAAAATCCGTTGATATTGAAGAGGAGTTTTATCAGCATCTTGTAAGTCTTCAAAGCTAATGTAAGAAGAGGCAAGGGCTCCTTCCTGTGCTGCTTTAAAATGGGTAGTTAACATATAGGATGGCCTTATAAATTAAATTTTATAGTAATTTTTCCTTATATAGATTCGCCCGACGCAAATAAAGAAAATATTACAGGCAATAGACTAGTTTTAAGATAACAAGATAGAAAAACAAGGACTTAAGAGTGATATTTTTATGCTTGATGCCTTAAAGGTCGATTTAGTAGTTTACAGATTTTTTTAATTTTTCTTCGATCAGTAAGGGTAGCGATTTTTAAGTTTTAATGAATATAGTTATAAATATTTTTTAATTGTTAATTTTTTCTATTGCTAAAAAGGAAATTATAGAAATAAGCTTTTGATATTTTGCAATTGGAAGAAAGGCTTTAATAGGAGGATGTACGCAAGTAAGCTGCCACAGAAAAATGCTAACCTGTAGAGGGAGGATTCTATAGGCCTGCAGCTAGCCAAACACGCTTGCACCCAACTCATTTTACTGTAATATTTTTGTTTGCATTACCTGTTTGGCAGTAATGATTTAAGTAGGGCAATGCTCCTGGTCACCTCCCCATTTAGAACGGTTCTATAAATTAAACGAATGTTCAGAAAAAAATTCTACGGATTTGTCAATCCTCACCCCCGCCCTAAAAATAAAAAAGTCTAAAAAATATTAAAAAATGCTTAGTTGGCATTTAATCGGGCATAAATTTATAAGAACTTAATCTCAGCGATTCCCGCTGAAAAAAATTCCCTCTGTGATAAACTAAAAAAGAAATTTTTTTTCGTAAACCATTAGGTGAGGTTAGTTATGGGAATGTGGGCGAAAGAGAAAAAATACCTTTGTGCTGCAGGTTTACTGGCCATCACACGTAAAGCTTT
>NZ_JAEMUC010000058.1:0-37257 GCF_018342455.1 Neochlamydia sp. AcF95
ATTTAAGTAAAGCCTTTGCAGCCGAGACAATCGCCCGATTTCTGCAGGCAGGCTGGTGAGCTGGTTTTGATTTAAGTCAAGTTCTTGCAGTTGAGACAACTGCCCGATTTCTACAGGAAGGCTGGTGAGCTGGCCTTGATTTAAGTCAAGCCTGTGCAGCCGAGACAGCTGCCCTATCTCTGTAGGAAGGTTGGTGAGTTGGTTTTGATTTAAGTAAAGCCATTCCAGCTCAGACAGCTGTCCGATTTCTTCAGGCAGACTGGCAAGCTGGTTTTGATTCAATCCAAGCCCTTGCAGATGAGACAATTGCCCAATTTCTTTAGGCAGACAGGTGAGCTGATTTTGATTTAAGTAAAGCACCCGCAGCTGAGACAGCTGACCTATCTCTGCAGGAGGGCTGGTGAGCTGGTTTCGATTTAAGTCAAGTTCTTGCAGCTGAGACAAATGCCCGATTCCTGCAGGCAGGCAGGTAAGCTGGTTTTGGCTTAAATTAAGCCATTGCAGCTGAGACAATTGCCCGATTTCTGCAGGCAGGCTGGTGAGCTGGTTTTGATTTAAGTAAAGATGTAGCAGATGAGACAATTGCCCGATTTCTGCAGGCAGAGTGGTGAGCTGGTTTTGGTTTAAGTAAAGCCCTTGCAGCTGAGACAATTGCCCGATTTCTGCAGGAAGGCTGGTGAGTTGGTTTTGGCTTAAATCAAGCTCTTGCAGCTTAGATAACTGGCATATTTCTGGGGGTAAATAAGTCAAGCCTAATCTAGATAAATCTAGAGCCGTAGTATTTTTACAATTTTCTTCAATCCAATCTCTAAAAAGCTCCCCTTGTTTTTCTAAAGGTAAATACTTGATTTTTTCTTGACTTAAGTATTCCGTTCCACCAGGCAGTGTTTTCCACATTAGCAGGCGATTAATATTTATAAGATAAGAGGAATAATTAGCTAGCGTATAATATCTCTTTTCCTGGGTTTTCCATTTAAATTCTAACTCTACGGGAGCAAGAGATTTAGATAGAGCAAAGGCTTGCCTAAAGATTGCCTTGACTTTTTCTATTTCTGAAGGTCTATCTTCTAGCTTATAAATCCTATCTACAATAAGAGCCTGCTCCTTAACATTTCCTTGAGGAACATGCACTTTACCTATTTGCTTATAAAGGGAAGGCATGACTTCAGTAGCTAACAGGTGGCTCCATCTTTTACAGACGCTAAATAAGGGAGGAGCTACGCAAGCCTCTAAGATAGGGAACAGCAATTCATTGGGCAAGCTTTCAATAGAGACTGAAGAGATAGAATGCATTTTATCTCCTTGGGTAGTGACGGTTTTTCAGCATTTTTATTTTAAAAGGCAATATAAAAAAATTAAAAAAGCAAGTCAAACGAATTCATATCCTTATCACCAGGTGTGTGTGTGTACCAGCTAACCGCCGATTCAGCCTCTTTGCTCCAGCAAAAAAAATAATCACTTATTCCCAGAACCATTTTTTTAACGTCGCCAGCCTCAAACATGATGTAAAAAATGCAACCGGCCTACAATCTAGTCAGGAGGCTTTTATCAAAATTATTTGACAAATACTTTACCTAGCAATTTTCTCAAGTAATCAAGCGTATAAGTAGCATTTTGTCTAGCTTCTGCCGCACTTCGCTTTGGACTAAAAGCTCTTATTATGTTAGCAGCTATTAATTAGAGCATAAACCGCTTTAAATCATGCCAAACAACCTAAAATTTGAATTAAAATGTGGAAAAGAATGATTGATAGGGCATCGAATAAAACTTAAAAAGATAGAATTTTGAATTAATCTTGCAAAACCTGTCTAAAGACCACTACTACTAATATATTTTAGTCTGTAACTAAACAAAGTTCATCTTCAAAATCGTCAGGTATGGGCTGTTCCCCTGGTATTTTAGTATTAAAAGCGATGGAAGCAGGAACACGAAACTTTTCCATCAGCCAGACAAACCAACGGGCCTTTTTATCTTTCATCCCTTTAGAAATAATGACGGGAACAATAGAATAATAGGTTTCATCTAGAATTTTCCTAAAGCTATAAGAATGATTTAACTTCTCGATCTCTTCTTCAATAGCTTCATTTTCTACAAAAATACATACTGAGATTCCCTTGTCCAGCGTCTTTTTTATTGCCATTAAGCATGCTGTATTTCTCTCTAAAGGCTCTATGTCAGGGATAAAAACGACACGTAATAAACGATAAAGCCGGCGCATAAACTTACTGCTATGCCCTTGTTCTTGCTCAATAAAGAAACGCAATCGCCTGCGCTGCGCGCCTAGCATCAGCAAGGTGTCATTCCAGGCGGTATGAGAACAAACATAAATGGTAGGAGTCTCAGGAATGTTTTCTAGACCATAATAATTTACTTGGAAATGCAAACGTGAAAGAATCATTCCAATAAAGCGCGCTAAGTAATCGAAGTACTGATAGCCAATTAGCACTGTAATAAATAAGGTAATGGTTCCAATGATGCTAAAGCTTTTATCAGGACTATATTTTAACATTTCTTCTGTCAAATATAACATAATTGAAGCACACAGCACGCCTATATAACTTAAAAAGTTGGTGGCCGCCACAATTTGTCCTCTATTTTTCTTAGGGCTGGCAACTTGCACATAAGAATCTAAAGGTATCTCATATATTCCTCCAAAAAAACCTACTAGAATCACTAGACCCATAACCATCACTAGATTGTGAGAAAACAAGTCAATCATAAAACAACAAATAGCTACTCCCAAGGCTGCAATAGGAACTAGCCCTAATTCCACCATTTTACCAGATATCTTTCCAGCCACTACTGATCCCGTGCCAATTCCTAATGCTGTTAAAAGGAATAGATAGCCGCCTTGAATATCAGTCAGATGGAGAGATTGGGTGGCAAAGGGGATCATGTTGAGTTGAACAAAAGCACCTAAGAATAGAAAAAAAGCCGAGCCGCATACTGCCATTAATAAGGAAGGATGCAAACTAGCAAGCTTTAAGTTGCTATAAATGTCATAGAGGAATCGAGCATCGTATTTCTTCAAAGAGCCTGCTGGAGGAGTATACTCAATACAAAAGCTTGAAATCACCCCTACTAAAGCAATAACCGTGCAAAATATAGCCGCTACAATGAAATTTCTTCCCGTGATATCTACTAGGAAAGAGGCAAAAAACGTACCCGATATAATAGCCAAAAAAGTAAAAGAGGCCATCAACCCATTGGATTTAGAAATCTTATCATGCGGCACTAATTCTGGTAAAATTCCATATTTGGAGGGACCGAATAAAGCAGTTTGAGCAGCCATCAGAAAAAGAATAAGATAAGATCCCCAGCGGCTTTCATACCAAAAAGCTAAGATACCTAGCATCATAACCATTAATTCTAAAATTTTAGTGAAAGCGATAATATTTCTTTTACTACAGCGATCAGCTAATACGCCTGAAAAGGCAGAAAATAGCAGAAAGGGCAGTACAAATATAGCTCCTGTTAAAGCTAAAATTTTATGTCCATTTTCAATCCCTTCTTGATCAATTAAGAAGTAAACAATCAATAGCTTATAAATATTATCATTAAGCGCCCCCAAAAATTGAGTGACATTTAAATAGGTAAATGAAGAATATTTGCGAATAAGAGAAGTTAACATATTAAACTTATATATTATTTAACAATTTTTACAGTATGGGCAGTGAACTCTTAAGACTCAAGCAAAAAAATAGGATTGGTATTATATAAGGGATGAGAGGAAAAAGTTTCTAGATTTAGACTTTAAAGGCGAAAATCCTTTAGGCGAGCTACCAACCTTATAGGGTACGCGGTGCGAAAAGATTCCTTTTGATCTTAGGCTCCCTTAAGGCTCAAAGCTCAAGAGAAAAAACACAATAGATTTGCAGCCATAAAGCTTGAAGATAAAGTAGCTTTTCTTATAAATGATATTAATTTAAGCTCACTTATACGATTTAAAAAAAATACGCCTAAAGTTTTTTAAGAGACGATTGGCTTTCCACTCGCTACCGCTTTACCTTAAGAAGATCCAAGATTGCAATTACCTAAGCTGCTGCTCAAAAGCGTATAACTTTTAACTTAATGTCTAAATAGACATTTTCTAGCTTCTACACTCAATCTCTAGCTATCTTTTAAAGCCTAGCTTCCTTCTTTTTTTCCCTAGAACTAGGGCTTAAGCAATATATTTTCTTCACAATTTTGTTGCTTGCTATTACAGTGGTTACTTAACGACTAGATAGTTTAAGCTGTTGGTAGAGTAAGCACTTATGATTAAAACTTTTTATAGCAATCGTATTGAAATTCTTTATGATCATCTTAAACAAGGCCTTTTTGGCAGATCCTCTCCCTTTGCACGACGCGTTATCATCGTTCCTACACTGGCCATTAAATCTTGGCTGATTTTGCAATTGGCTAAAGATCCGGAGTTAGAAATTGCCGCTGGTCTAGAAATAATCTATTTGGAGGAGGCTCTAAAAAAGCTTTCTAATTATTTTTCTTCACAAAAAAATTCTTTCTATTATCCTAATGAATTGGAATTAACTTTAGCCATTGAAGCTCACATTCATAAAATGGCTTTTGCTTGGAATACTCTTTCTCCAGCTCAACGAAGGAATTGGTATCCTTTATTCGATTACTTGAAAGTTAATGTTAGCTCCGGCCCCTCTCTTCTATTCTCTAAACGCAGTGCAAAACGTTTAGCCCTATTAGCAGAAACTGTAGCTCAGCTTTTCATGGACTATGGAAAATATGGGAAAGCAATGGTCAACAAATGGAACTCTGATGAGCAAGGATGGCAGCAAGATCTCTGGCAGTCACTCTTTTCCTCCCAGGATAACAACTGGAGTTGTTCTTATCACGAGCCTATTCTGGCTAACGATTCCTTCATCGAATTCCAAGTTCATCTTTTTTCAATTAGCTTTATGGCTAATAGTGATTATTTACTCTTTGAAAAAATAGCCGAGCAATATTCTGTTAATTACTATTTACTATCTCCCTGCTCTATATTTTGGAGCGATATTTTATCTGAAAAAGAAGCAAAAAAAATACAGCAATTTTGGAAAAAGCAAAAGGTTCTTTCCTCTGAGCAGCAAGAGCTAGAAAACTACTTACGCGATAAAAACTTTTTGTTAGCCAATTGGGGCAAGCTAGGACGTAAAATGTCTGAGTTACTAGAACAAAAGGAGCAGGAAACTTATGCTCAGTATGCTCTGCCTCAGTGTCTGCAGATGGAAGAGATTTATTCTGATTACCTCGATGATAATTTAATCTGGGAAGCAAATAAGCATGCCCCCCATCTTTTAGATTATATTCAAGCTGATTTACTGTTCATGCGTAATCCAGAAAATGCCAAAAAAATCCTTATTTCTAACGATACTTCTATTCAACTTCATTGCGCTCCCACAAGACAACGAGAAATTCAAATTCTTTATAACAACCTTTTAGAACTTATTAAAAAAGAAGGGGATATAGAGGCCTCTGATATTATCGTGATGGCCCCTGATATCACTGTCTATGCTCCTTATATTCGACAAGTTTTCGGCGCCCAAAATCCTCGATTAGATTACCAACTACTCGACATGCATGCACTTGCTGAAGATTCGCTTACTAAACAGTTTTGGCATCTGCTTAGTCTTCCTTCGGGCCGCTGGGATGCCGAAGACATTTTATATTTATTCAATTTCTCGACCTTTCAAAAAAAGCACCAAATCTCTGCTGAGGAAGTTTTGCAAATACGCACCTGGTTGGAAGATGTAGGGATCCACTGGGGGGGAGATGCACTTCATCGTAATGAGCTTCTCCAGCAAAGGCATTGCCAAAACATGGTTGAAGATACCCTCAAAGGGACTTGGGAAGGGGGGTTTGCTTGCTTACTCTTAGGTTTAGCTATGGATCAGCTGCCTAAAGATTCTACAGCTTTGATTCGCCCTAATCATGTGGAAACTAGCCAAGCAATCTTGTTAGGAAAATGGATCGCTCTCATGCGAGCTTTAAAAAAAGACTTAAAAAGCTTGGTCGATGGTACAAAAAAAAGTTATCAGGAATGGATTTTAGAGTTACAACGCCTTATCTATACTTATCTTGTGGACAACGACACAGAAGAGGAAGAAAACGAGGATTTATTTAATCAATTAGAAGCCTTTACCCAAGCAGCCTGTTGGCTTCCTGATCATAAAGTCTGCTTTGATGCTTTAAAAAAGCATTTAGAGACTTACCTAAATCACCGGCATTTTACTTTTCAAGAAAATCATCTGCAAACTGTTAAATTTTGTTCAATGTTACCTATGCGTTCTTTACCTGCTAAGGTTATTGCTTTAATAGGTATGAATGAAAGCGTGTTTCCACGTAATGAAAATAGCTCCTCTTTAAATTTAATGAAAGAAAGCAAGACCTGCGACTACTGCCCTACCCGCAATGATTATGACCGTTATCTATTTTTAGAAGCGCTGTTATCTGCCAGAAATTATTTTATTTTAAGTTATACGCATTACACAGGAGACGAAGGAAAAGATCAGGCTCCTTCTCTTGTAGTGATCGAACTTCTCCATTATATAGATCAAGCTTTTGTGCATGCAAAAGGTAAAGTCTCGCCTACCCTTACTTACACCCATCCTTACCGCTCCTTTGATTACCAATACTTCTCTCCAGAAACGCACCTTCCCAACTACTCTTATTATGATTATCAATTAGCCTCAAGTTATTATCTTGCTGACAAAAAGGGTCGTCATCAGTTTCTTCACGATTTTACTCCGCAAATGAAAGTAGAGTTTAATTTTCCTGAAATTGTCCTAGAAATACATCATCTCAAAACTGCTCTCCAAAATCCTATTAAAAGCTTTTTTAACAAAAACTTGGGAATGTTTTTAAGAGAAGAAGATCATTGTTTGCAAACAGAAGAGTCTTTTGTGGTCAATCATTTGCAAATGTTAGATTTTAAAAAAGCTTCTTTAAAAAACAGTGTTAATGAGGCGATCATCCAGGCGGAAAGACAAGGAAAATTTCCTTTAGGCCTTTTCAAGCAAGTAGCCCTTTCTTATATCCATAGCACAATCGCTAAATACCACGAAACTCTTTCCAAGCTTAACGTTGATGTGAGCAAAATTTTTGAGATAACCTTGCATGAACGCTATCATTTTCCTGTCCAGGACGAGAAAGGGTGGAAGCTTCCTCCTCTAGAAATTTATTATAAAGATCGAGTACGTATAAAAATTGTGGGGAGTTTAAGTGAAGTTTCTGAGCAGGGGTTAATTGCCAACATTAGCGGCAACAAAAATGATATCCTTAAGCCCTGGGGAGAATTTGTTATTCTTAGCTGCCTTATCGATCATTATTCCCTTCCTTTGGAAAAACAGCTATTATGCTCAAAAAGCGGCAAAATTAAAAAAGCTTATTCTCCCCATGCTTTTTCAGAGCTAGAACATATTTTAGAATATTACTTTGAAAGTCTACATAATGTATCTCCTCTGACACAAGAATGGCTATACGATTTAGTATTTCACGATCATCAGAGAGTCCAAGCCTCTATGCATCAATCTTTGAATGATAGCTTTAACCCTATCTATAATAAATATCTTCAATGGGTTTGCCGCCCATACCCCTTAAATGCAGCTAATATGATTGAAAATTGGCAACCAAAAGCCCATTCTCTATTCTCTAGACCCTATCAGGAATGGATTTCTCCAGAAGAATAAAAAAAATACTTATTTAAAATTATTAAGCCAGCTACAATTTTTTGTTAGTTTGTTGCTTTAAGTATTCTCTAGATACCTATAGATACTTAAAAATATCTCATAGAAAACACTACGATCTAATTAGGGCGTTATTAATTTAATAAAAATAGACCTTTATATGAATACGCATTCTTTAACTCCTACATTCTCTCACCCGCCTAATTTACCGAATATAGAGCTTTCAAAAAAGAGCCAGTTAAAGGAGACTACAACCGATCATTCAAAAATTAACGCTACCGTTCAACAGAGCCTAGAGCCTTTAAAGCTTACAAGGCCTTTCCTCTCTTCTTTATCGATAAAAATTTCCGACAGCCCTTTAGCAATTACCTTATTATCTAAGCTCCAGGAAATTAATCTTTTGCAACAACACTATTACCTATCCTCCAAAAACACGTGGAACAATATTCCCTGCTTTTCTAGCTTTATTATGCCTCTTTTAAATGCTAAAAATCTTTTAATCCGTCCTGCAACCCCTTCCGAGGCAAAAGATTATTATTCCAATGCACCTATCATCTGTACCTATCCAATGATTGTAATAACTTCAGGATTAGATACCACAGCATTATTGGGTGCCATCGAATATTGGTATAATCCCGAAACTCACAGGTGCGGAATCAATACTTTACAAATTCATAAACTTAAAAAGGAAAACTCTCTAGTAGAAGAGCTGCTTTTTCTATACATCATTTTTGCTGCTAAAGAGCATAGATGTCAGGAAGTTTTTATATGTTTTGAAGAGGAAGAGGAGGCACATGTATACATCCCTTATGGATTTCTTCCCGATGATTGTGAAAGTGAGGAGAAAGAAGAATGGAAGAGCTTATCTTTAGAAAAGCAAAGTGAAAAGATAATGGTAGAAGAAGGCGGGCATTGTTGTTTAAAGTTAAGTGAAGAAAATATGATTTTAATTAATGAAAAATTAAACGCATTACTAAAATAAAATGGCTAAAATGTTAATTAGAAAAATATAATTTACAATTATTTGTTTTTTTAATTTTTAAATTCCTAGCCCTAAACTTTAAAAACTATTTTTATGCTCTTTTTTTTGCCTAAAAGAGATAAAAAACCTAAGGCTAGTCTTTAGCATTATTGATAGTTTGTGGATTTGCTCCTGATGCAATCGCTTGCTTTATAAAAAGAGACTTAGTAGTAAAGTAACAGCTTTCAAAGGGAGGAGCATGCAAATTTCAAAGCCTATTAGAGGTTATCTTAAAAATTTTCTTTTGTCTTATTAATTTAGCTTAACATCTACTTAATCTCGATAAATAGATTTAATTCTCCCTTTAGAGTGGTTTAAGCTACCCGCTTTAAGATTGCTTTAATAAGGTGCAAAAAGATAAAGGGAAGAGAGGGATTTTAAGGTATCTTCTAAAAGAGCTCTGGTAATTTTCCAATAATTTTTCTTTAAGAAGAAGTAAAAAGACTCATCTATTTTTTTGCCTTTTATTGATGCTAATTAGTGCTTTTTATCTCTCCTTTGTATTGATGTACCTAACGCCCATGAAGAATATGAAAAAAGAGGATAAGGTGATAGGAGAGGAGAAGATTAAAAGATAGTTAAAAAGGATAGGCATTATTCAGATTACACAGCTTTAGCATTTTAGCAAAAACTAAAGAAAAAACGAAAAATCTTTCACTTAACTCCTCTAAAGCAAATCTTTTAGATCCAATTAAACCTCCTATTTTGCTATGCTTCATTTCTCTACTTTATTAGTTTTCGCCTCTATCTTAAAAAGGATCTTTGCATTTAAGAGTATGAAGAGTTTTGATGTCCTGCATAGAAGTTTAAATTTACGCCAGCATTATTTACTTGAAGCCTCAGCAGGTACTGGTAAAACCTTTTCCATCGAAAATATTGTAATACGCTTGTTAATTGAAGAAGATCCTGAAGTACAAGAGCCTTCTCTTCTTGAACAAATTTTAGTGGTTACATTTACACGAGCAGCTACTCGCGAGCTAAAGACTAGAATTAGAAATAAGATAGAAGATTCCTTATCCCTTCTTCAGAAATTCTCTAAGGAGGAAGCCTGTGATTATTTACAGGCTGTCATGGAACAAGGAGATGCCCAAGTTGAGAAAGCCAAAAGGCGCTTAGAGCATGCACTAGCCACTTTCGATCAAGCTCAAATTTATACGATCCACGGTTTTTGCCTGCGCATGTTGACCAACTTTTTATTTGAAAGTGATTTTAGCATGCATAAAGGATCCTTTAAACAAAAATCTTTAACAAAACAAGAAGTTTTTCAATTGATTCGCGACTTCTTCCGTACAGAGATACGGCCCCACATTTTTAGCCCTGTGCAATTGCAGATCGTGCTACAAGCCCATGGTAATCGTCTAGAAAAAGTCCAGGAAGCCTTATTAAAATATTTAACAAAGGATTGTGAGATAGCAGCTACTTCTGATTTTTCCTCAGACGTAGAAAAGTTTTGCAACATCATGCGAACTTTAAAAAAAGAAAGAGGATGGCTACCCGAGAAGATGCAAGAAGATGTTGAACGCCAAATAAGCTTTTATAAAAGCATTAGAAACAAAAGCACAAGCTCTATCTATACTTTTATTGAGTTATTTAGGAAAGATAGTTGGAATGCTGATGATTTTGATCTCCTACTTAAAGAAGGATTATTTATTTGTGAATTTTTTGCCCCCAATAATCTTAATAAAAAGAAATCCCCTAGTCTTCCTAAAAATTCTTCGCTACATTACCCTGAGCTAGTTCCAATTCTTACTCAATCGCTCTATCCTCTTGTACAGCAAGCAAAAAGCTATGAATTTATATTTGCCCGCCTAGTTTTCTACTGCCGCCTGCTAATGCACAAATATCTTTCCGAAGAAGAAAAACATCAGGAAAATGATTTACTTAAGCATATGCTTAAAGCCATCAATTCCCCTTCCTTTGCAGGTAAAGTACGCTCTCTTTATCAAGCTGCCATTATCGATGAGTTTCAAGATACCGATCCGGTGCAATGGAAAATTTTTAATAGATTATTTTTAGAGAATTCTACCTGCAAAATTTATTTAGTCGGTGATCCTAAGCAATCTATTTATGCTTTTAGGCAAGCAGATATCTATACCTACCTTTCTGCTGGAAAATCTTTAGGCCTTGCAAATCGAGCTTCTTTAGATACTAACTATCGTTCTCAACCCTCGTTAGTACAAGCTTTGAATACTTTATTTAAAGCATGCCCTGGATTATTTTCTTTACCTTCCCTAGCTGAAGAAGCCTACTTGGATTATTCTGAAGTCAAATCTTCTCCTCATATCAAAGAAAGAAGATTTTCAGACGAGCAGGGTAGCATTCATTTCTTTCAAGCCTCTAGCGTTTCCAAGTCAACTCAAAGATTCCCTTCAGAAGAATGCGAGGAAAAGTTTTTCTTTCCTTTTATGACGCAAGAAATCACACGTCTGCACAACTTAGACGGCTTCAAATTCAATCAATTTGCTATTTTAATTAAAGATAGATTTCAAGGTCAGCGCTTAGCCTATTATTTTGATCGCCATCATATTCCCTATCATTTACAAAAGCAAACCTCGTTGACAGAATCCATTGCTTGGGAGAGTCTTAGAGAATTATTAGTAAGTATATTAAATCCAAGAAATGAAAACTATGTTAAAATTGCCTTAGGAGGCCCTATATTAGGATGGAATTACACTGAAATTAAAAAATTAGAAAATCCAAATTTTTTAGAGCGTATCTTAGCTGAATTTTATGCGTTTAAACGCCATTTATCTCAAGAAGGTTTTTCTACTTTTTTTCAGTGTTTTATGCAATCTACAGGAACTATGGATAGCTTAAGTGTAGCTGAAAGGCTTATGAAAAGAGAAGGCGGAGATATATTTTATGATGAGCTTACTCAAATTGCCTGCTTACTGATGGAGTATCAAAATGAGCACCCCGCAAGCCCTGAGCGGCTGATTGCTTTCTTGGATGAATATAAAAACATGGGGGTAGAGGATGAAGAACGCCTTAAAAAAGTTACTGATCCTAGCCGCGAAGCTATTTCTATTTTAACCACACATAGCAGCAAAGGTCTAGAATATGATATCGTCTTCGCTTATGGACTGGTAGGTCGCACTCAATCAAGAGATCGCCTGATTCCTCAAAAGGAGGGAACCTCTCATTATCTAGTCCCCTGCTTAGACAAGCAGTCTGCCTCCTATACTAAATATTGCGAAGAGATGGATGCAGAGAAGATGCGTCAGCTTTATGTAGCTATGACGCGTGCCAAGTACCGCTTGTATGTACCTGTAGCTGTAGGTGATAAGCCCTTAGAAATAGAATGTGGAGGAGCCTCTCCTATGGATATCTTCTTAGCACGCTTAGGACAAAAGAATTGCAGTTATCAAGAGCTTTACAGACGGATCAAAGAGGGTGATGGCTATCAGCTACAAAATTTTATCAAGGCTTATCCAGAGGCCTCCATTACCTATTCACTATTAGAGGAAGCATTTGATGAAGTAACCCCTCTAAAAAGTCAAAACATTCCCCCTCTTGTGCCCCCTCCTCTTGTGGAGATTCCAGGCGAAAAAAACTTTATTCAATCTTTTACATCTCTTACGCGTTACAAGAAGGCTTTAGCAAGCAGAGATCCTTACTCTTTAGACCTCGCTAATGCAGTGCCTCATAATTTTCAAGCTCCTTGCAAAAATGCACACACTCTTCCCTCTGGAAATGTCACCGGAAAGCTACTACATAAGATTTTAGAAATTATTCCTTTTTCGGTTGTAAATGAAATTTCTTCTGCTAACGATTTAAGAAGCTGGATTCATCCATTAATTCAAGAGACTGATTATCATCCGTGGGAAAAAGTACTTTGCGAGATTACCTATGAAGCCCTACACATAAAAATTAACGAAGATTTTTGTCTTAAAGATATACATCCTTCCTTACTTTATCGTGAGACAGAATTTCTTTATCCTAGTGAAAAAGAAATGTTGGTGGAAGAGCTTCAATGGCATACAGGTTTTTTTAAAGGAGTCATTGACCTAATATTTTTTCATAATCATCATTACTACATTCTTGATTGGAAAAGTAACTGGCTAGGTCCTAACATTGAATCCTATGACCTTGAAAAGATGAAAGCCGCTATGGAACAGCATGATTACTATTTTCAAGCCCATATTTATTGCGAAGCTGTAAAGCGTTACCTAAAACTAGTAGACAAACGACCTTTTGAAGAAATTTTTGGAGGATGCTTTTACATCTTTTTACGCGGGCTTAATGCCGGTACAGGAAAACCTACAGGCGTCTTAAAAATCTGATCTTAAGAGCATCTAGATAAGAAATAAAAACTTTTCCCCTTATTTAAATAAAAAATCATGCCATCTTTACAAAACATCCATTTAATAGATAAGCTTAAGAATAATCAAGCACTCACCTTGGTAGATTGGGCTTTAGCAGATTATTTAATTAAAAGCTATAATGCCTCCGTAGATGCCCTGCCGCTCCTTCTTCATCTCTCTCAATCCGCTCGGGCAGGTCATTTATGTATAAAAGTTTCTGATGCCGAAGTTTTACCTAAACCCCAAGATGTATGGGAAGTGCAGGAGCAGAATAATTTCTCCGCAGAGGAATGGCAAGAATTAGAACGATTAATTAGCCGCAGTACCTACCATCTTCCTCCTTCTTTACTTCACCTGATTACAGAAACAGAAGACACAGTTCCTCCAACTCCTTTATGTCGCTTAAATGATCTTTTTTATTTTCAAAAGTATTGGCTATACGAACATCGTTGCTTACGAGAATTTCATCACCTTTTAGACCAAAAAGCTTCGCTTGAGCTTGATAAAGCACTTCTCCAAGCTAGCCTTACCCACCTTTTATCTACTAACAGCTTACTTCCAGAGCAAGCCCAAGCTATTGCTCAACTAGAAAACCAATCATTAACTATTATATGCGGCGGACCTGGAACCGGTAAAACTTATACGGCAGGTTTACTTATTAAGGTATTTTGGAATAGCCTGAATAATACTCAAAAAGATAATTGCCGTATTGCTTTAGCTGCCCCTACTGGAAAAGCTGCCGCGCAGCTACAGAAAAGCTTAAATAAAGCAGTTAGTGATCTGGTCGGTTTCTCACCCATCAATGCTACCACTATTCACTCTTTACTCGGCCTTAAATCAAAAAGCCTATCTTCTTCCCCCCCTCTCATTAATGCTGATTTATTAGTGATTGATGAATCTTCAATGATTGATATTCGTTTGATGTCTTTACTTTTTCAAGCACTTAAGCCTGGTGCTCGCCTTATCATGCTTGGAGACCCTTATCAATTGCCACCTATTGAAGCAGGCTCTTTTTTTGCAGACATGACCTGCCTTTGTAAACCCCATCAATTCATTGAACTAAAAAAATGTCTACGCTCAGAGTTAAAAGAAATCATTGACTTAGCCGAGGAGATCAAAAAAGGAGAAAGCCAGGCAGCCTTACACCGCTTACAATCTTCAAGAAAAGCTCTGCACTTTACGAGATTGGGCAAAGATCTGCCAGCTTTTTCTATTCAGCAGCAGCTATGGTTAAAGGTAGAGCCTTACCTATCATGGGAGGAATCAAATATTTCCGAACTCTCCATGAACCATTTCCGCATTCTTTCCCCTCTTCGAAAAGGGCCTTTAGGAGTAGATCAATTGAATGCTTTTTTCTACAAAGAAATTTTAAAGAAGACTAAAGCTCATCAACGCATGATTATTCCTATTATCATTACTACTAACGATTCTACAAGAGATCTATATAATGGGGATGTAGGCTTTCTTGTCAGACAAAAGCCTCACCAACTAGAAGGTCATGTGCAAGCAGGGGACTATGCTCTCTTTGCAGATAAAAAAATACCTGCTCTTTTGCTACCTAATTATGAATATGCTTACTGCTTATCGGTACATAAAAGCCAGGGTAGTGAATTCAATCATTTGATTCTATTGCTGCCGGAAGGTAGTGAGCATTTCGGTCGGGAGCTCATCTATACAGCCATTACCCGCGCACGCCAGCAAATTGAAATCTGGAGCCAGACAGACTCTTTTGAAAAAGCCTTAAATAAATCCACCTCTAGACTTTCAAGATGCTCTAAAAAATAAGGAAAATTTGTTAAAAACTTAAATATTTCAAAAACTTAAAATTTAATTAAAATAGCAGGTATATTTTTTTCTTCTATAGTTTTGGCGGCACTGAAAGGCCAGCCAAGCTTTCCTCAGAAATAAAATTATTTTGGTCAATAGACCAAGCTTTATTTTAAGTTAGCCCCTCTACACTTTTATTTGCAGCTAAAGCTGTCTAACCTTTAATAAGCAATTGCTAAAAGAGTCATCTTTCCCACCTTTTGCTATTGCATCCAATGCCTCTTTTAATAAAAGGAAAAGGCATTCGATGCAATGAGTAAGCTTCCTATTCGACCTATAAAGCAACTTAAAAAGTTAAAGCACTTATTATCGCTAAATAAAAAATTAAAGTTTTAAGCGTTCACTTTTTCCATTTAACTTAAGCTAAAAAAGAGCTTTGCAACCCTAACGATTTCTCTAATTTTCTAGCAAAAAAAGGTGAATTTAAATTTGTTTTTTTTAAATTGATAAGGGGCAATAATTATTTGATGGGCTTGAACATCTATTTCCATCAAGAGGCTACGCTGATTGCTAAATAAATGAGATAGCAAATGCTCAAGTTCTTTACACAGTTCTGACTGCTTATAGTATTTTTCAGGGATAGCAAGCGTGGCTTTACCGCTCTCTTTAAGATTTAAATGCAAAGGCAGTTCAATCGTTTTACCACTTAATAGGGTTATACAAATGATAGAGTCAGAGCTAAAATTTCTTAAGACCACTTCATCTAACGGTATATTTAAACTCGAGGTAAGCGCCCCTTCATAATCTCCTGGCAAGGCAGCGGATTCAGAAAAAGATTGTAATTTAGAAGCCATGAACTCCTCCTTCGTGTTAAAGTTAAAAGAAAACTCCCTATTGCTTTTTCTTGATGATAGCAAATTTTCAAATCCTATCAGGTTTTTAACATACCTGCTTCGATCCTAGGGAAAAGGTTCTTTTCAAACTCCCGAATGCGGGCGTCCCAGGTATGGTAAGTCATTACAATTTCTCTGCCGTTTTCTGCTACCTGTTGGCGGTGATCTTCGTCAGCTAAATAGTCCACGATCATTTGATTAAGATTGAGCAGACCATGGTATTGATAAAAGGCGATATCTACATCATGGGAAAAGAAATTTTTTAAATAATCATTTTCATTAGTAATGACAAGGGCCCCTGCCGCCAAAGCAGTAAAAATACGCTCATGGGCTCCAAATTTATTTTTGATACTGCTATTGAGTACGATTTTACTTTGTTTCATAATTTCGATACTTTTTTCATAGGTAACAGCATCATGAGTAATGATATTGCTTTGGTTTTTAAAGTAACTTTTCCAATTTACTTTGTCAACACTATGGCCAAATACATGTACAGGCACTGTGTGAATAGCTTTAAGGATATCAATTCGCTCTTTTCCTTTAATATAGAGTTCTACATCTTTTAATAGGCTAATGATATCTACCTCCGCAGTACGTAACTCAGGATGATTATAGTAGGCCCACTGAACCTTTCCCAGGGTAGCTTCAATAAAAGCTAACTGGGGATTTAAAAAAGTTTGCTCTACCGCTTCATACATCGCCTCGCAGACCTGTAAAGGGTATTTAAGGCGCCATTGCTCTCGTCGTGCTTCGTAATCGATGAAAGTGGCAAGCATTGATACCTCAAAGATTTTTTCAACCTCAGAATCGGTGGTTAGATCTGATTCTACAGCGTGAGGAACAAAGAACGCCTGATGAAAATTGGTATTTTTAAAAGCGGTCACACTAGAAAAATCATCGCATCCTATAATCACATAGGGAGAAGAAATTTCGCTTAAAAAATGATAAAAAGGATCGACAATTAAGCTCAGGTAAGGCTTTTTGAGAATATCGCTATAAGGTATTTGATCATGACGAGGTACTCCATTAAATCCTACGATTAAGTCCGGTGGATCTAAAAGCATGACTTTTAAAGCTTCTGTAGCATCTTCAAAAAACCTAGCTTCATAGCCAGCTCTTATCCAGGCTTCATACAGCTTTTTCGTAAAATGATGAAGCACCCTATATTGGCTGCCATAAGGTGTTATTAAATCGACTTTTTTGACCATAAATCCTGCTTTGCTAGGTTGATCCTCGAAATTTGTAAAGTAAGTGGTAACTTTAATAAATTCTTAGACTGCTGGTTCCCGGTAGGCTTAAATTTCTGCAACTTTACCGCTCAGCTTTCCTATCCTCTATTCTATTTATAAAAGAGAAACCCAAAAGTAATTCACTTGTTCATGCCACTCCGCTCGATTTTTCTTAAGTGCTAAAAAGCTATATTAAAAAGCTTTTCTAAAAAGCTCTTGTACGTAAATATTTTATAAGTCAGGATCCACTGCCATCGTCTAGAGTTGCTAAGAGCTTTTTAAAAATTTACTCTACCTCATCATTCAAAGGCTTTTTAAAGGTTACAGCTAAGCCCTTAGCGGCTTTCTCCATAAACTTATAAAGCTAACCTACCTAACGGGAGGTTGAGTTCATAATAGTTCGGACAAAAAACATCCCCACCTTGCCTTTCTTATCCGCTTTTAACTGAGCCATAATCTGTAGATAATTCAATCAGCTCCACAGCCATGAGTACACTACTTACTGTTGATCCATGATTTGCATAAAGGGCTTGTACGTTAAGAACTCTCTGGGCAAGAGTTGTTGTTATATGAGCAGCTTTATTCATAGCTTTGCAGATAGCTTACAGCTATTTTCAAGGCTCTTAAAGTCGGCAGAAACTTTCTAGCTACTGCAGGAAGAGAGCCTGACGGCAGCAAAAGAATACTTAAGGTCCTTAATAATTTTTAAATTAAATAAGAGTTATTTTATTTTCGTTAGCTTTCCTCCTTCTTTTTCACAACGCTTTATCTTTAGCTATAAGATAGGGAGGCAAGCTAGCAATAAACTTGCTTAAATGATTACAGGGATTCCTAAAAATTTTAAGGAAAAGATGGGAAATAACAGGACTAAAGCCTTACATAGGAATCCAATTCTTGCGCGCTGCTAGTGTTTTTGCTTTTCTCTCTTTTGCTATTCCGCTCGCTTTTAGCATATGCCCTGCTTGAAGAG
Source organism: Neochlamydia sp. AcF95 (assembly GCF_018342455.1). NCBI lineage: Bacteria > Pseudomonadati > Chlamydiota > Chlamydiia > Parachlamydiales > Parachlamydiaceae > Neochlamydia > Neochlamydia sp. AcF95. The sequence goes on from NZ_JAEMUC010000058.1 coordinate 17,861, forward strand.
TTTTAGCTTTTTTAGCATAAATTTTTAAAACATCATGTACCTTTTTCTCGAGTTGATCTCTTTGCAGCTGGATTTTTTGCCACATTTCCGGGGAGAAATTACTAGGATTATCTAGATAATTCCTAACTTGATGGGTTGAAAGTCCTGCATTTCCATAAATTTCATGCATTCTAGATTGAATATCTTCTTGCATTCTATACATTTTATTTAGCATTTCATTAATTTCAGGATCTCCATGCAGCTGTAAAATTTCATCCGTTTTAAGAAAATCAACCTCTTCCGTAGGGAGTATCTGCCTTTTTTCATGCCCAGATTCATGGTTTTTTGATACCAATCTTGTAGTAGAATCTTTAACTGCTTCAAAAATGTTTTTAGCTTTTTTGTCATTCATAGAGACATTTTCCTAATAATGGAGATAAATAGAAGGTCTATTTTCTTAATATCAAAAAAATTTTTAGACGTAAACAAGACTATAAATAATTAGTGGTTCGATTACAAAAATACAAGTCAAGAGATTGAGCATAAACGACTTACCTTATATAAAAGTCTATCTATTCTTCTCTTTTAAGCTCGCAAAATCCCAATCCAAACTATTTGGGAAATCCCCCTTTACACTATACCTTTTAGAAGCTATACTATTTTAATACTATCTTTAAAAAATAAATTTTTTAACAATTTTAACTAATAAGGGGCTATCTACCATGGGTTATCTGGAGGAATTTCAGGCACTGATTAATCATCGAAACTTTGCCAAGTTCTTACAACTTTGGGAAGAATATTGCACCTGCGATATTGTAGAGGTAGAGGAGCTAGATTATTTGTTAAAATTAATAAAAACATCAGATTTTGCCGCTCCTTTTGGAAAAGTCGTTGAAACGGCTCTACCTCTCTGGGAAAAAATTGAGGAACCTACAGGAAAATATCAGATTATCAAGCTTCTTATCGATCTGCAGACAACTCATACGCCCCGCTTAGCAGAGATTGCTCTAGAACAAATCAACAAGCGCTATCAGAACGATCCATTGCTGAATGAAAGATTAAAATTAGTGGGGCTACGTACTAAAGAAAATTTTCAATCAGCTCTTGCTAATTATGATTTACTTGCTCATATGGCTAAGGGTAAGTTTGTATTCCATACAGGGGGATGGGGTACAGGAGAAATTGTAGACCTTTCTGCTCTTAGAGAGCAGGTAACGATAGAGTTTGAAAATGTAACGGGCCGTAAACACCTTACCTATGCTAATGCTTTCAAGACCTTAATCCCTTTAGAGGATAATAAATTTCTTGCCCGCCGTTTTTCTAATCCAGATCAACTTGAACAAGAAGCCAAAGAAAATCCAGTAGAGGTAATCAAACTCCTTCTTCGTGATCTAGGACCCAAAAATGCGGCAGAAATAAAAGAAGAACTTTGCGAGCTGGTGATTCCTGAAAATGAATGGGCTAAATGGTGGCAAGGAACCCGTAATAAAATAAAAAAAGACCCCCTAATAGAAAGTCCCTCTCAACTTAAAGAACCGTTCCGTCTAAGAAAAGCCGAGCTCACGGCTGATGAAAGAATGGACAAAGCTTTGCAAAATATTAGCAGCATTAATGAATTTATTCAGTCTTCTTATAATTTTGTCCGTGACCTGCCCAATGCGCGTAAGAATCAAGAAACCAAAAACACCTTAAAGGATAAGCTATTAGATCTTTTATCAGATCCCACGATAACTCCCGAACAAGAACTACAGATCTATGTGTTTTTAGAGAGCATGTTTGCTCATCAGGTAGAGGGAAAAACAGCAGAAAGCTTAATTAAAATTTTCAAAGATGTCCCTCAAATTATCAATAATATCGAAATTCAAGCCTTAAGAAAACGAGTGTTAAGCCTTGTTAAAGATTTTCGCCCTGATTGGCCAGAAATATTCTTACAGGTGTTGTTTTCCAATCAGCAAAGCCCAATAAGAGATTATATTCTCAAAGAGCTCAACCAAAGCGAAACCAAGGGGTTACTAAAAGAGAAACTTTCTCAGATGCTTACTCACCCCTTTGAGTCCCCTGAAACATTTGTATGGTATTTCCAAAAGATAGCTAATAAGGAAGATACGACTCTTCCCTTCCATGATAAGGAGGGCTTGACTCAGTTTTTTGAAGCCTTCCTTGTTCTTCTAAGCCATCTAGAGAGTAAAGTAGAATATCGCGATTTAGTAAAGAAAATTTACAATATGATTATTAATAAGCGATATGCTTTAGTCCGCTTTATTCTGGAAGGTACTTCCTTAGAGTTCATCAAAGAATTCCTTCTTCTAGTATCAAAATGTCAAACTTTTACCGACCATGATAATAAAATTTTACGTTCGTTAGCTGAGGTGGTGCATCCTACCCTAGCAGAAGCTAAACATAAGAAAAAACATTGGGATGATAATGTCATTTGGACTACAGAAGAGGGATACATGCGTATCCAAGAAAGGATCAGACAAATTGGCACTGTAGAGATGGTAGAAAATGCCCGCGAAGTAGAAGCAGCTAGAGCATTAGGAGATTTACGAGAAAACTCTGAGTATAAATTTGCCGTCGAAAGAAGAGGACGTCTGCAAGGGGAGCTTAAAGTTCTATCAGATCAGCTTAAGCTTGCTCGCATCATTACTAAAGAAGATATTCTTCAAAACGAAGTGGGCATAGGAAGCGTAGTGGAGGTCGTAGATAGCGCCGGAAATCAAACGGTGTATAAGATTTTAGGACCCTGGGACGCTAATCCTGAAGAGCATATTCTTTCTTTTCAGTCCAAATATGCCCAAGCTATGCTAGGCTGCAAGGCAGGAGAGGCTTTTAAATTTAGAGACGAGAATTATTCTATCGCAAAAATTAGTAGTTTTTTAGGAGATTAAATGGAGCTTATTCTCGCCACTCAGAATGTCCATAAAATTCGTGAATTGCGAGACATGTTAAAATCTTATAAGGAAGTGGCACATTTAGATATTTTATCTCTTCTTAATTTTCCAGATTATGCAGCCCTCCCGGAAGAAGGATCTTCTTTTAAAGAAAATGTTGAAAGAAAAGCCTTGCATGCTGCTAAAAAACTAGGCAAATGGGTGTTAGCAGATGACTCGGGACTGGTGATACCTGCCTTAAAGGGAGCGCCAGGAATCTATTCGGCCCGTTATTCAGGCTTAGAGGCCACCGATGGTGAAAATCGCCAAAAGCTTTTAGCCGAAATGCAGGGCTTAGAAGATATTGAACGAACAGGTTACTTTGAATGCTGGCTTTCCTTAGCTTCTGCCGAAGGGATAAAAAAAAGCGTGCATGCCACCTGTGAAGGACTCATTATTAATCAAGAGCGTGGGCGTCATGGCTTTGGTTATGATGCTCTCTTCATTAAACATGATTATGACAAAACTTTTGCTGAGCTTGATGAACAGACCAAAAATAGGATTTCTCATCGCCGTAAAGCAATTGAAAAATTAATCCCTTCTCTTGAAATGCTCAAAGATTGCTGATAAGGAGTATGCACTATTTCATTGATGGCTATAATTTAATGTTTCGCGTGTTAAAAGCCGAGAAGGAGCTGCAAACCCAACGAGAAATTATTATCCAAGACTTAAATAAAAAAATTCATCTGCTAGGCCTCCATGTCACCATCATTTTTGATGCTCATCATCAAGCAGGAGAAAGTTCACGTACACATCTGCAACAACTAGAAATTATTTTTACAAGCGCGGGAGAAACCGCAGATGAACGTATCTTGCAGGAATTAAAACATAGTAAAAATCCTCGGCAAGAAACCATTATTACTTCTGATAAGAAGTTAGCTTGGCTAGCCCGAAGGCGACATGCTAGGACAGAAACTGTTGAAGATTTCTTAGTATGGCTGAATGCTCGCTATCAAAAAAGACTTAAACACTCTAAACAGCAGGCTCCTCTAGAGATTAAGCAAAAACCCCTCCTACGCTTTCCCCCCAAAAAAGCTCTTTTATCTAAGCCTCTTGCTTCAGTAGAAGGGTGCTTCGAATTTTATCTCCAGCAGTTTGAAATCTCTTTTCAATCGATGATTAATACTCACTCCATCAAAAAAAAAGAAGTGACCCATCAAGCAAAAAGAGATGCTAAGGATTCTAATAGAGAATTAGATAAGGAATTAACAATGATGGAAAGATGGCAAAAAGCATTTGAACGAGATCCAAGCTTAGATGAAATTTAAACCTCTGAAAATCAATAAAGTTCAAGATCTTTTTTAAGCTTTTGGGCGGGCTTATCATCATATTAATATTGCTTTCTGTAGAATAAATTGGTAAAAGGATTTTTAGATTAACTTTACTTTTTTTATCTTCTCTACCTTCTCTTTTCTTCTTACCTCATTAAATTAAGATAAATTTTGTACTTTATAGGAATTAACAAGGAGAAACCGTGATGTCCTCAGCAGTCAGTACCCCTCAAAATGCTTATCAAAGCCAAATATTCGCTAAAAATTTTTATAAGGAAAAGCTTTTGTACCCTTCTACTAATAAGCATACTATCACCTACACTCATAAAGAAATCAAAAGCCTTAGTTTGTTGCTAACTAATGACTCTCAAGATGACAATAAAAAAATGGGTAAAATCATTAAATCTGTAGCCTCTTTAGCAGAGTGCATCATTCATATTCTCATTCAACAAGCTGAAGAAAGCAAGCAAACAGCTCTTTACTATCAATTCCAGCTAGCTATCAATAAGGAAATCTCTACCCTGGTAACCATTTATTCCCTGCTAGAGGCACGCAAAGTTAATCCCCGGGCTCTTGCTTTGATGCATGTAATTAATACACTTATGCAATCTCTTTTTTTTAATGAACAGATTAAAAATTCCTGGAATACTCTGCTGGGAAATAAGAAAAACTCTTGTAGATCCTCTCTTAATTCTTCTTCTACCAAGCAAGAGCCTGCAGCTTCCATGCCCTTAACGAAAGTAAAAGCTTCATCTTCTGCTGGGACATTTGAAGGGCCTTTTATTAATAATGAATATGCCATTTATGCTCATCCAAAAGTATGTATAGATACGGCCGATCTAGAGTTCAGCGATGATAATGAAAAAGATGAAAAGAAGATGCGTAATATTCAAACGGCAGTAGCTGCGATAGCTATCTCCATCTTATGCTTCGATGATTATCAAAAATCACATGCCCAGGAAGGGAAAATGATTGCTAAGATCGCCACTTTGCTAAATAAGGAGTTAGCATGGTTAGCCGTCATTTACGGACTGTTAGATAGGCAAGAGAATCATTCCTTACTAATCGAGCAAAAAGTCCAGGCAATGAAAGATGTAGTAGAAACCACCATTGCCTCCCTCTCTACGATTGAGTATGTTAACAAATGGTGGAAAGCCTACCTAGAGAAAAGTAATAGTACCGTCTAAAAATACTCTACTAGCCTCTTCGTACCAAAGCTATTAAGCGACATCCATCATAAGAGTATGCCGCTTAATGAAAAAATATTTAAAAGAAGAGGGATTCTTCTTGCTCAAAAACAAGCTTCATCATACAATTTTTGTTTTGCTTGAGGGGCGTTAGCTCAGTTGGTAGAGCGCTACAATGGCATTGTAGAGGCCAGCGGTTCGACCCCGCTACGCTCCAATTATTCCCTCATCTATCTTCAATTGTATTCTTCGCAACTTCAATTGACTAGCCCTTAAAAAATTTTGAGCAGATGGGCAATGAAAAAATACAATCGTTTCTATCATTTTAGAGGTTTATCTCTCTTTTAAGAGTAATGCTACTGAAGAAAAGCTAAAATCGCTTTTCCTTAGCAAAAATAATACACTTTTAAGCTCCTCCTTAGGTAGCCCTGTATTTTATAAAACCCTTCTTTTTAAATAAAAAGACATGTTCCAAAGGGTTGGGTATGCAGACTAAGTTTATTAAAGTGTATAAGATTTCTTCTTTCTACGACTTTAAAAATAAAGTAGATCTTCATTAAAATTGCCCCCTCCGGTTAGGAAGCCTTCACTTTTAGTTTTCCCTCTATTTATCCTTTTTGTATAAATTTATTAATCTCTATCTTCACGCCCTGCTAAAGGGTTAGCCTCTTTTATTATGCGCTAAAAAAAGGCTCTTTTTTCCTCATTGACAAACTTTAAAGCCCTTGCTAGGCAAATTCCTTAAATACAAAGATTTTATGAAGTAACAGAATTGCATAGCAATCGGCTTAAAAGCCTAGAGATATTACTTATTGTACTTATCATATAACGATAAGCAAAACAGTGATCTTTTTTCTCCAAACTATCTTCTATCCCCCAATTCCCATCCCTTGCAAAGGAGCTTACCAAATCTTCAAAGAAGAAGATGTGCCGGGCGGTCTTTTACTTGCCGTAATGCCAAGAACTCGATCTGCTGTTTTAATCTTTAAGGTTTTCTATTCAAAGCTCCCATCTTTATTGCCAAAACTATAGCTAAGTCGTGAGAAAGATCTTTCCAACACCTATCCTTCCTTTATTAAAATATCATCCATAGATCTTTAAGCTCTTTCCTTGCTCTTTTCGGTTCACATATCGTAACGTTGCGGATTTCCCTGGCGCGGAATGCTATTAATAAGTACATCTACAAGGTTACTCCATTGACGTGCTTGCACATAAGGTAAAATTTCGTTTACATTCACTCCGACATTGTCGGCAAAATCAGAAGTAAATTGGATCAGATTATCTTTATCAAGCTCTTCATTTAAACTGCTTTTCATTCCATCATAGTAATTGCTCCACACATACCCACCTTTTTTACGAATAGCATGTAGGCCTGCTTTAAGCTCTTCATCATTGAATATGCATTGTAAAAATCGAAAAGGATGAAGATGGTTGATCTTATCTCCTGCTCTTTCTAAGGAGGATTTTTCTCTTGCCAGTTGGGCTAAATTGTATTTGGCTAATGAACGAATGACATAACGAATGTTATTTTTTTCCTCTGTAGTGACAGGGGTAGAATAGTTACGGAGCACTTTATGTTTACTTTTATTCACACATATTTCTGGTATCCCGATAGTGTAATTAAAAGATAGCTCTGGGCTATCCTCTAAGCTATTAAAATATGATCCTGCCATCTCCTGGGCTATATCTAGCTCAGCTAGTTGAGCTTGGATTCCTTCTATGACTTCAAGGAAAGGAATATTTTCATCTACCTGGATAATAAAGTTACTACCGTCACGAGCTGCCACTCTCATATCTAGCGCAGGTAGATAGGAAAAATAAGACAAAGAGAAAACAAAAAAAGTTAGAAAGCCCATTGAAAAGCCTTTCTTTAAGAGTTTTCTCTTATTTAACCTTTTCTGGGCTAGAAGAAAGGCTTTGCCTCTTTTTGTTAAATAGCGGAAAAATCTAATGCATGTAATCATAATTTCCATCTTTACCTTTTTTTAAGTGGGTATTATTAAATTTAAACCTTATCCACTGGCTCTTAAATAAGATAGAGGACAAGGTTATAAGGAACTTTTTGATCATCCTAATTTCTATTCTATTCATACTATCTAGAACCGTCTCTTTTATTCCCATCAGCTCTATGCCCTGATACTAGCAGGTAGAAAACCTCCTAACATATTGCAGAAAATGATTAAGAAACGGGGGCACGATCGGCAAAAAAACTTTTAATCGTTCTGGAATAGGATGAACATTTAGAACATATATAAGCAGCGAAAATCAAAGCCATAATTGTTCATCTTAGTTTCTGCAAAATCAAAGGGAAAATCGGGGTGTCCTCCATAATGTCTATACTCATAAAAGGGTACCATAGATAAAGCTAGCTTATCTGCCCAGCCATTTAATCTATAAATAAAAGGTAATTCAAAACGATACTGAATTTTGTGTCCTAGACTAATCGTGCTGTCTTTTTGATGGGGATCAGGGTCATCGCTGATCTTACATTTGCTAGTAAAAAGGAAACGTGTTTTAAAGTTGATGCCTATCACCCACGAAGGATGAGGATAAAAGTGAGAAAGAAACCCTACGGTAAAATAATCGTAAGAAATGCGCATTTTATGAATTACGGGGGAAGGTTTAAGAAATTTGTTGGTTTCACACAAGTATCCATATCCTAGGTAAGGTACAAATGTGGGCATCCAGCTTCTTTTCATTTGAAAAGTGTAGCCTATACGCCCTTCAACATTTCCCTCTCTATAAGATGATCTAAGCTTATGGCCTTTTGCACTGCGCCCTTGTAGCTTTCCCCCTGCATACAAGGCATTTAAGCCCCCATAGAGGCGACAGCGCTTAATCCTATCATAGCCTGCCTGAACTCCATAGATAAAGTTATGTTGCTTAGAGCTTCCTGTATTAAATGAGCGTTCTCTACGAATATGATAAAAGGTTGGGCTTATGTAAAATTGATGAGGCGATAAAGGAGATGTTTGCTCATAGGCAGCCTCTCTTTCCCTCTTATAAGAATTTATTGTGCCATCTATAGAGCTAGAGACACTGTCTGCTTTCTCCAAGCTCTTTGTAGGGCTGTTTAGACAGTGGGATGTAAGGTCAGTGCTTGCACAACGGTTACCGCTACAATTATCTGCTTGCGCAGCTGCTTGGAATAATAAAAAGGCTATTACTCCTGTTAGCGTTCTTTTAATAATCATAGTCATAATGAATTACCAAATTTTGATGAAAATGCATGTTATGTCAAAGCCCTGCTTAATCTGTCAATAAGCTTCTTAAGAATTTTGGCAAAAAATAAATAGATCTTTCAACAAACCTAACAAATAATTTTTCGGCCTACATAGATAGGAAAGAGAGAATAAGTTTCTTTAATCTTATTTTTTTAATCCCTATCTACAGGAATTTAGTACTTAATTAAACTAAAACCATCGTTGATTAGCAAATATTTTAGGAATGTTTTTTTGCTGAGGTAGAGAATCTAGGGGCTATTTAATGGGTTTTTAACATTTTTTGAAGAGTAAGGATATAGGAGAGAAAAAGGAAAGATTTAATCAAAAAGCTAAAATTTGGCATCGAAGACACCAAATTTTAGCTTTTGTATTTAGGCTAGATTGCCTCTCTCAATTTAGAAAGAGTAAATAGCTTCGGCTACAAAATTGGAATAATGATGTTTTCCACCAATACTCTTTTTAGCTGCTCTTGTTAATTCTAGTTTAACATCAAGAGACAGGTTGTCAGTTAAAGCGTATAAGCCTTCGAATTTCCATCCTTTATAGTTAGTGTTACCACGTCCTTGGTAAGTAATACTCTCTTCCAGGATATTTCCTCGGCCAATGCCATTATTATCGTTATCAGGCATTGCATAAGCTTGTACACATTGATATTGAGCTTCAAAAGACCAATCGCCTTCTTTTTCAACCTGGCCGATCAAGAAACCAAGGTACCAACCCCATTTTTGACGGTTATCCGAGCGGTGATGGTGGTTCTGATGATGGTGAACATACCATTGGGTTGGGTTGAGTTCGTCTCTACGACCTTCATAAGCACCTGATCTATGACGTCCTTCGCCATTATAAAGCACAGCACCGAAGATTTGAGTAGGCTTGCCCCAGAACCAATCAGGATTTAAGTGATAAGTAAGAGTAAGCTGAGATGTTTTAAATCTAAAGCCATTAGGATTTCTTACAAAAAAACGGTTGCGGCCATATTTGTTCCAGTTAATGAAAGAGTATTGAACATCTAGTCCGTAATCTTTGATATTCATTAAGCCAATTTCTGTAGCATAGGCTAAGTGATTAACACGTTCATCCACCACAAAACCAGCTACTGTCCAATACCATTCTCCTATAGTTTCAGTACTTCCACTATAGTAAAGAGCGATACCATCCATACGGCTACCAAACTGCACTTCAGATTCAAAAACATCGTAAAGTTTACGACGACCTACCTCAATATCGAAGCGAGTGCCACCACCTTCGTAGATGTTATATCCCCAATAAGCTCTTTTTAAACTAAAATCTTTTCCTGCACCGCTACCATGGTATCCGGCAGGATCTTGACTAAAATCTAACCATCCATTGTCGGAAACGCCACATGCATTATCGTATTGCAAATGAGCTACGGCATAGGCACGGTCATATTCATATTTAAAGAAAACGTTGAATTCAACATTAAAATCATTGCGGGATAAAGGTAGCCCACGAGGAGTGACTTCTTCTTTAACCGTGTAAGGATCTGTAGCGTTACCGCCTCGCAATTTTTTATAATCACCATCGCTTACATAATGGGCTTGAGAAAAAACACTTTTACCTCCTTCGGTTTTAGGAAGAACGCCTTTCTCATTCACATGACGCCATTCAGATCTAACATCGCCACTTACTTTTAAGTTGTTGGCTTTCTCAGCAAGATCTACGTTTCTTTTAGTTGAAATATATTCTTGAAGGGCATTGAAATCTCTTTCGTTCAATCTTCCTTCTTGACTCAATCTATTATTCTCAATCTCTTGTGCGCTGATAATAGATGTTGTACCCATGAGCGCTAAGAGCGAGAAAAGTAGTGTATAATGTTTCATGACTTCTCCGTTATTACTTACATTGCAAGTTTAAGTGTTCAACATTAGCTTTTTTATTATGAGTAACTAGCTTCTAGTGCCTGTAAGTATGACACTAAAGCTATTAATCATAAAAAGCTAAAATTGCTTTCAATCGTACTTTTCGATGCATATCTTTTAAAGATTAATTGGCTAAAAGTCAATACTTATTCCGGATAAATGAGACATTTTAAATTATGTTTATAGTTTTTAATAAAGTTATATCCTTACAGAAAAACCCTTTGAAAAGCCAGTGAGAAGGACACTAAGCTAAATGTTAAAGGATGGAAATAAAGTCGAGAATAACATTAGAAGCTAAACTTCATAATAATGAAAAAAAAAGATAAGTTAATGACCGCAGTGAAAATTTTAATCGTTTAATAGCTAGTGGAGTTTTTTATTACCTTGGATGATTTTCTACCTAAAAAGGAAGAGTTGTGTGCTTTTGGGCAGCCCTTTATGCAAACAGATACTTAATAAAAGCTATATTTTTAAAGAAAGGGTCAGCTTGTAGGGGTGAATTTACTTTTTAAACTCTATATCAGCAGCTTAGTTAAACGGTATTCTAAGACAGCTTTAACAAGAAAAAAGCAAAAGCTGATGAAAAAGAGAGGGTTACTCGGACATTAGCCTAACAATACTCTTTTCTACAACTTCTTATGCAAGCATGTATAAAAACCTGTGCCTTAATTTTAAAAATGGTTTTAGATAAGCGGGATCTATTTAAAATGAAAAAAATAGTTTTGAGATATGTAAAAAGCAACTTCTAGCCTTGCCAATAAGCAGGGGTAGATAAAAAAATCTAATAAATTAATTAATTTTTATGGGTGTTCTAAAGCTTGTTTGAATTGATTCATCCTGAGCGCTTGATAAAGCTAGAAAGTATATTCATAAGGACGTGGATACACTCCCCATTGAGACTGGCGCTGCGAGCCGTTTAACCAATGCTCCCAAAGGCTCATCGGGTAGCCTGTTGACCCTAAAACATCTACCCGCCATAACTCTAAAGAGCCATTGCCAGGATTGACCACAAAGGCAAAATAATCTTTTACCCAATTGGTATCCGCAAAAAAAATTGAGCTAGGCATGGCATAACCTAGCTTTTGAACAGCTTGGATCACGCGGCGATGATAATCTATAGAGCAACAAGTACGATCTAGATAAAGGCATACAATCGCTTTACAAATATCTTGTAAAGCTTGAGAGGTAACAACTTTAGTCTTCGGGGAACTTTTAATCAAAGCCCTTAAACAAGCTTGTAGTGGAAATTTATTTTCATCGATAAAGATAATATCTTTTAGTTCCTCAAAAACATTTTTTACGCGTTCTTCTAACTCTTCTAGAGAAAATAGTGGCAATAAGCTGTATAAAGTTCCATCAATTACATCGGACGAAAGCGCAGCTCTTTCTTGTGCCCCTAGCCCCCGCTCCTGTTGGATTTGCTCTAATAAATAATTTCGAAAATCTACTGTTTTCATAGGAGCGGGTAAACCTGTAAATTTCTTTCTAAAAGAATGCCTATAACGTGCAGGTAGCCCTTGAGAAATAGAGTCGACAAGATAATCTAACATCTCATTATTTAAGCGTATGCGCTCGATGAAATTAGACATAGGGGCAATCAAATTGTCCCTTATCCATGTATAAGTAAAAGCATCATTTGCCCAAGCTTCTTTAAAAGGACTCAAGCCTGGTCTAAAACCAAAGGCATGGGTAGGAGAGTGCATTAGCATAAGCTTGGTATTATCTTTAAGAAACCTTTCGCTAATAGAAGGAGGAGATTGTTTCATAATATCTGTTAAAAAAACCAAAAATTCTACAGGGCTTTCTATCCAGCGGCTAATTTTTACTGGCTTGCTATCCCGTCGAAAGTAGGTAGCTACTAAAGTTTCCATGCTGCCCCCCGAGGTATAGCACCAGGGCTTCTTTTCAATCTGGTCTAAATGTTCTAAAGGAGAGGGAACTATACGGGAGTGATGAGCTGCTGCCATGCGATGAAAGGAGGTCTCCAAAAATTCTTGGGTTCGCACATGCGAAATAATAGCGGTAACCATTTCGGCATATTCATCTTTCATCCCCTCCAATTCCGCACTCGAAGCTATTTCACTTTCTGTGGTTGAAAAAAAGCTTGCTAAAGAATCAATGAATTGAGAGGGTTCATAAATACGCATCCAAGAAGCCGGATTGTTCCTCCCAAATTTATAAAGCAATCGAAAGCCTGCAGGGCTATCGTCATAAGGGCTTGAAGTAAAATCATGCATATCAGCATCATATACTTCCTGAAAATACTTGGGGAAAAGCTCTGTATAATACTGAATGATTAGATTAAATAAGTTTGCATACCTTGAGGCTTTCCTATGAGTTTTGTTTTTTAAATCCTCGAAAGTATAAAACTCATTGCGCTTACTTTGATATTCGGCTTTTAACCAGGCAGCTTCTTTTTCAGAAGCATGCTGCATACGTCCTTCTAAATACTTCACTTGGGCATAAATTTGGGCATGTTCTTCCTCCAAATTTTGCATTTTAGCTTGGGTCTCCTCAAGCTTTTTTTGTAAGAAAGCATGTAAACACTGGCCAATTCCTCCTTTTTCTTGCGGTTCTAAGCCTAAGCTAGCATACAGATTCCACTGAGTAAAACCTGCTTTATCTTCCGCAAAGCTGGCCACTGTAAACTCCCAAGCTTTTAAAAGAGCATTATCGGCAAGGGCCTTAAAAGCTTCTTTAGCTTTGTCGTAGTGAAGTAAGAAATTAGCGCAGGCTTGGCCTTTACTAGAGCCTGCTTGAGGAACTTGAAACATCAAGCTACTTTGCATCAACCCTGAGGTTTTTTGTTGGTAATCCTCTAAATCCTTTGCGCTTATATTAAAATATTTTAGCAAAATTACTTTAAGCAGCTGTTCAGCAGAAATATAAAAGATAAAATTTTCATCTTGAACTTTTATAATCTCTTGGACTAACGCTTTTAACTTGCGAGATTTTGCATCTAGCTTTGCTTCTGCATCGACTAACCCTACTACCTCGCAGGCAGCTATTAAGCCTGGAGATAGAGATAAATTTGCTAGGGAAGTCGAGATGACTTTCTTAAGATCTCCTGAGCCCCAGGAAGGGCTTAAAGGCACAGAATATTCCGCTCCACCCCAAGTCCTTTTTAATCGCCCTGTAGTTAGCAACTCATCAATATCTAATAAAAATCTAAGAGGCTGCTCATCATGAATGATAAGGCAGGGGGCAGTTGCAAAACAAGAACCTATATTTTGCCTAAGATAACAAAGAAAAGCCGAAAGCGCTGCCCGACGTGCATGAGCATTAGTAAGAGTAGTTTTTTCAGGTAGTTGCAAGGTAGCAATAATTAGCTGTTCAGCAATTTTATTGGAGTAAGGCTTTTGAATGATGTGCAGCTGTCTTTGAACATCTTTATCCTCATTTAATACTTTCAAAGCTTTTAAGAGATGCTCCTGACGTACTGAGTCATGTTGACGCTCAGGGCCTAGAAAGTAGAGGTGCTGGGAAATAAGATGGATAACTTTAGTGAGTAAAGCAAAATTTAACTCTCCTTTATCATTGATTAGTAGATTAGCTAACCTCCTAGTTTTTAATACATTACGCACTGCGCAACTTTCTTGAAATTTTGATAGATCTAATCTCTTGGAAAGTTCATCGTATTCCTCGCTGCAAACACGTTTCAAATTATCAGCATCCTTAGCTAGAAAGCGTTTGCGGCGCTGAGAAATAAAAGTAAAAATTCTAGCAAAAAAATTTCTATCGTTTATTGGATAGGGTGAACTGTATAAAAAAGATAAAATTTTCTCAAATTCCAATTCTACAACCTTATGTCTAATTTTTTTTATCATCTATAAGGAGACAATAAGTTACAAAAAAGCATTCAATAAGCAAAAGCCTCTTAAAGCTTATTCTCCGTTAATTTGTTTAAAACAACGTAAAAAACAGTAGGCAAGTTACCACCCCGATTAAAAGATTAAGAATGGAGGAGAGAAAAACTATTTTTTCTTAAGATATTTAGGATCTCTTTTTATAGATATTCGATTATCTCTCCCTATATCACGGCCTCTTTGTTGCATTCCCTTTTTCTTTCTTAGCCAAATTCTGTCAACCGACATCCTTTTTACAAGATTTTTTGCCCCATTTATGCTAGCAGTGCGACTTCAAAGACTTTTTTTAGATCTACATTCACCTCATAAGCCATTCTGACTTCGCGCTAAAGTCTTTTGATCTCTTTTCATCTCACTTAAAAAATTCTTGCCCAAGTTTTCTAAAAAACCCTGTGCATCATCCCTTTTAGGTCGTTTAATCTGGATGGATGCCTATTTCCTTTTCCTTAAATCCTTTAAAAAATCAGTTCCTTGGCTTATTGCCAGCATATGAAGAGAAAAAAGGATTTGATAATGGGTTCATAGCTTTTTGAGTGATTTCTATTACTTTATCTTTAGTCTGGCTAGAGAAGGCGCAGCCCCCTTTTCTTAAATCTTTATCATCTGCATTTTATGGAATTAATGATAAAGCTGCTCCAAATCGCCAAAATGCCATAATGTTCGCATCATCCCCAGCTATAAGCATTAAGCTCTTTATAAGCAATTTTTTCGTCGTGATACCATGATAGCATGCATTCTAAGGAAGAATTTCTCATATTTAGAATATTGAAGATAAGAAGTCTTAAAAGAGCAGACTCTCCAATAAGAGCTTAAAAAATTTAAGCATACTTATCCTAAACTTTCAAGATAAATGGTAGATGGCGAAACCATAACATTAACAAGCATATTATATAAAGAGTAGATTTAAGTAAAAAAAACCATTAATTAACATTAAAATAATTAAATTAAATAAATTACAACAAACATATTAACTAAAAGCTTTTATTTGCTTAAACCATCCATCGAGGCTTATGGACTCCTCATTTCCTCTTTTTTACTTGCATGGCCTCCCTATTGTCTGTTAACTTCGACAATTTCTTTCCTTGCCAAATGTTTTAAGGAAGGTTATTATTAATTATCATCTTAAGGATAAGCTAATTACTATGTTCGTCAAATTGAATAACCAGCAACCTATAGAAATTCCTGAAAAAAGTACAGCTAGAGATTTAGCAGAAAAGATGAATCTTTGGGGCCCTCATCAAGCTCTAGGGGTAAGTATTAATGGAAAAAAATATGACCTGTCGCAAGAATTAAGTGAAGGAGATGAGGTCGAATTTTTTAGCTTTGAAGATCTTAAAGGCAAAGAGATTTTCTGGCATACATCTGCTCATATACTAGCCCAAGCGGTCCTTCGTCTCTATCCAGAAGCTAAGCCCACGATCGGACCACCGATCGAGAATGGTTTCTATTATGATTTTGCCAACCTAAATATTTCAGAAAACGATTTTGAAAAAATTGAAAAAGAAATGCAGGCTATCATTGGCGAAAACTATATCACGCAACGAGAAATTTTTTCTTCCAAAGAACAAGCACTACAAGCTTTTGCAAATAATAAATACAAAACTGAATTAATCAACAGCTTTGATTCGGAGCTTACAGGCTACCATCAAGGTGAATTTTTTGATCTTTGCCGCGGGCCCCATCTTTTTAATTTAGGAAAGGTTAAAGCCATAAAGTTAATGAAAACTTCGGGAGCTTATTGGAAAGGCGATCCTCAAAAAGAAATGCTCACTCGTATTTACGGCATCTCTTTTCCTGATCGTAAAATGCTTAAAGAATATTTGCAGCAAATCGAAGAAGCTAAAAAACGAGATCATAAAGTCTTAGGACCTCATCTGGATCTATTCTCTCTTAAGGAGGAGGCTCCTGGTATGCCTTTTATTCATCATAAAGGGATGATCATCTGGAACACCTTATTAAAATTCATTCGAGAATATTTAGAAGAGGGCAACTACATTGAAATTAAAACTCCTACGTTGATGGCCCGTGAACTGTGGGAGCTTTCAGGCCACTGGACTAACTACAAGCAAAACATGTTTTCCTCTTCTATTGAGGACCATGATTATGCCATCAAACCCATGAATTGTCCTGGCTGTATGCTTTTTTATAAATCTCAAGTACATAGCTATCGAGAACTTCCTCTACGTGTGGCTGAAATAGGTAATGTACATCGTTATGAACCCTCAGGCGCCTTATCAGGGTTATTTCGCTGCCGTAGCTTCCATCAGGATGATGCTCATATTTTCATGAAGCCTAGTGATATTAAACAGGAAATCCTTTCTATTCTTCATATGGCCGACAGCCTTTATACTACGTTTGGATTGCATTATCATTTGGAACTTTCCACCCGTCCGGAAAAGAATACAATCGGTAGCGATGAAGAATGGGAAATGGCTACCAAAGGCTTGAAAGAAGCTTTAGACGAGTCAGGATATTCTTATAAAATTAATCCAGGCGATGGGGCTTTTTATGGGCCTAAAATTGACTTTCATATTCGCGATGCCATCAATCGTACTTGGCAATGTGGAACTATACAATTGGACATGGCTCTTCCCGAAAGATTCCAATTAGAATATACCGCAGCTGACGGAAGCAGGCAACGGCCTGTCATGCTGCATCGGGCCATCTTTGGCTCTGTGGAGCGATTTTTTGGTATTTTAATTGAGCATTTTTCAGGAAAATTTCCTTTATGGATTAGCCCCCTTCAATTGCGTATTTTGACAGTAGCTGATAGACATGCTCCTTATGCTGATGAAATATGCGCTACACTGAAAAAAAAGGGCTTTCATGCAGATGTAGATGATGCCAGTGAATCTGTCAGCAAAAAAATCCGTAATGCTCAGCTTGCCCAGATTAACTACATTGTGACTGTAGGTGATCAAGAACAGGAGAATAAGACCATTAATCTGCGCACTCGTGACAATGTAGTACATGGCCAAATTAAACTGGATGAATTAATTCTACAGATAGAGCAAGAAAGAAAGAGCCGAAGCTTGGAAACACCTTTTAAAAAGGAGACTTCCTCATCATGCATTGTATAGCTATTAGCAGCTTTAAGGGAGGGACAGCTAAAACATCTAGTGCTTTGCATTTAGGTGCTGCCTTAGCTAAGTTTCATAAAAAGAAGGTGCTTTTAATAGATTTTGATGCACAAGCCAACTTAACAACAGGCTTAGGATTCGATCCTGATGAAAATGATAGCATGGCTACAGTTTTGCAAGGTAATAAAACTCTAAAAGAAGTAATCAAGAAGACTAGTGTTGGCAACCTTGATCTTATTCCTGCAGATACATGGCTCGAGCGTGTGGAAGTGACTGGTCAGCTGGCCTCTGACCGCTACTCTCATGAGAGATTAAGTGACTGTATTAAAGATGCCCCCTACGATTTTACTATTATTGATACCCCTCCTTCTCTTTGTTGGTTAACTGAATCGGCTTTGATTGCCGCTCAGCATGCGCTAGTATGTGCAACCCCAGAATTCTACAGCGTTAAAGGATTGGAAAGACTCTCGCAGTTTATGGAAAGCATTGGGCAACGTCACCCTTTAAATTTATTAGGAGTGATTTTATCTTTTTGGAACCCTCGCGGAAAAAGCAATGAGGCTTTTTTAGAAGTCATCGATAAAACTTTTCCAAAAAAACTTTTAAAAACCAAAATACGTAGAGACATCTGTGTATCGGAAGCTTCCATATTTGGTAAGCCCATCTTTGATACTGTGCCTAATAGCAGGGCAGCTGAAGACTATATTGCCTTAACTAAAGAACTTCTCAAACGCTTATAATGTCAAGCCGCTTTACATTGACCCGCCCATAAAAGATGATCGCTAAGAAAAAAGACCCACTTTTAGACTAAAAATTAACGCCTTAACTAATAAAATTTTTACCACTCTTTACCTTCAAATCCTTAAGGATACAAAAAACCATGAGCCATGTTAACAGCTTGATATCAGAGCGTCTCAAGAAAAATAGTCAAACTTCTAAAATGTCTGCCTTAGCTAAGCAATCAGCCAGTGGAAATCTTACCAGCTTTTCGGGGATTTTTAGCCTCAGTGAATTAAATGATAAAGAAAAAGAATTTCTTCTTAATCTATTGCGTCAATATGCCGTAGGCAAGGAAGACTTGGAGCAAGACTTTACCTCTTTAACCTCTATTACTTCTGAAGTCAAAGCAATCAACAACCAAGCTGCAATTTTGCATGGAGAACGCATAAAAAAAGCTCAATCCATTCTCACGCGTTATAGGGATGGTGCTTTTACAGCTTGGCTATTAGCAGCCTATGGCAACCGTCAAACCCCTTATAATTTCTTACAGTATTATGAATTTTATGAGCAGCTCCCCAAAAAATTGCGTTCTCAAATTGAAGCGATGCCTCGTCAGGCCGTTTATACTTTGGCAAGCCGAGAAGCCCCTTTAGAAAAAAAGCAAAATTTTGTAGAGTCTTATCAAGGGGAAACAAAAGCTGAACTCTTAATTAAAATTCGAGAGCTTTTCCCTTTAGAAGACAAAGATAAAAGGGGGCCAAATTGGGGAGAAAATACTATTCAACAACTCAAGAAGCTTACAGCAATCCTTGATCAAAAAAGCGTCTCGATTTCTAAAGTCCATCAATCCCTTATTTGTGAATTGCTAGATAACTTGAAAGTCGTTGTATCAGGCCGCAAATCTTGAAATAAGAGCTTTATTAGGCTTTATAAGAGCCCGCTACCCTCTTTCGTAAAATTTCTCCCCTATAGAAAGGGCCTCTTGCTAAACCCATAGTCTGAAGTGTTATGGCTCTACTTCTGACAGCAAGCCATTTTATTACATTAGACCTCTTTCGAAACTCACGTATTTAATTCCCAGTTATAGATTGCTGCAATTAAGTTGAAGCGAAGGGCAAATCTTTTACGTCTATTTCTGTAGCGATCTGCTATAATTTTAAATCGCTTAAGGAGGCCAATGACATTTTCATTGGCAACTCTTTCTCTGGATAAACTTTGATTTGTTCTTTTATCCTCTTTAGTTAAAGGCTTCTTCTTACT
>NZ_JAEMUC010000059.1:0-21856 GCF_018342455.1 Neochlamydia sp. AcF95
GAGTAGAAACTTATGTGTTGACTCCACCCTCATTTCAGAAATTATAGGCCAATGGAAATTAACCTGCGGAATGTGGGTTTTAGGAAGAAAGTGTTTAATAATGTTGAAGAATTACAAGAGGATGGGGATAAATGGATGAATGAATATAATAGCGAGAGAAAACATACAAGAAAGTATTGTTTTGGTAAGACGCCTTTACAAACATCCTTAGATGCCAAACATCTTGTGCCAGAAAAAATGCTAGATAAGTTACAACTGACAGAAAGAGTATCTGCCAGGTAACCCAGGTAACCCATGTTTGTCAATTCAGTACCATTTATGGCAATTCAATTGAAAACTTGCTAACAGATGTTTTATAAAGATTGTGCCACTTTACATTAACACCTTGCTTTTTTATAGAGGGCCACCTTGCTTGACGAGCTGATCCCAGTATTGGCACATTTCCGGAGATAAGTAGGAGCGTATGCTTTTGAAATCAGGATCTCTAAAAGGATACTCAGTGTCAATAAAAGCAAATTTTCCTGAGAAAGTATAGGGAATGTTATCAGGTCTATAGCTTGATCCATTGGCGCGACTGATAATAATATAGAGTTCATTGAGTATCTCAGGCGATACCTTACTTCTCCATGCTAAATAATTTTGTTCTTTAGGAACAAGCTGCATGTCTTGTACGATCAATATGGCCACTTTTGGGTCTACTCCGGCCGCTTTAGCAGGTGCATGGAAAGAGGGCAATACATAAATATATTTCTGGGGAACAGTAAAATGTTGAATATTTTTTTTCTTTATTACTTTTCTTACTAAATTAGCGCCTGCACAACGTCGGGCAAACCATTTCCAACCAGGAACATTACGTTTAATGCGAAGTTCAGTATCAAAATAAAGCTTAATCAAATAATCGGGTAAACTAGGATGTTTAGCTACAATGATAAAGCTTCTAGGTTGCTTGTAAAGTATGTTGAAACCTGCTTCCACTAATGTTTGCGAATTAAAGGTAACCCTTGCTGCTTGGAAGATTTGATCTGCAATGGCGGTAATTTTTGAGTTAACGGGTAATAGATGAGGAGCCAGCTCTTTTTTAATTCTATTGTTTATCAGAGGATTATCTACAATATTTTTGCAGCTATAGGTTCGCTCTGCTAAAGTCTTATTCAATGGCTCTAAGAAGAGCTGATGTTCATCATTCAAACTTAACCATATTGAATGCACTTCTTTCTCGCATCTTTTTAACATATCTTCATCATTTATATAATGAGCTTTCTCATAGGCTTCTTTTAGAGGAAAGAGAGCAGGATAGAAAGCTACGGCTCGTGTCCATAAGAACTCAATCTCCGCAGGCTCAAATTTAAGGGGAGAATCAGAGGAATCTTCTTGACTGGTAGATTCAATATTTTCTTTCATATAAAAGAGTAAAGAAGCAATCGCTTGAATAGTTTGCTCTTTTGTATCTTCAATAGCAGCGGAGACTTCAGCAAAAAGCGCCACGCAATGAAAAAGAGGTACAAATAACATAAGAAAGGCAAAAGAAGATTTAGGCTTTGTAAAGAATACCATGGTTACCATCTTATTAATAGTGAGTTACTTAGTCTATTTTCTGTTTTGTTTCATTCACGACTATATATTTATAAGTTTTTTAAAAGCAAAAAATAAGTGACTCAAGAAGAAAATATGAATACCTAGCTGCCTTCTTTCAGAAAGCGGAGGAACCTTAAAGCTATGAATATTGGAAAAAGGGATAGGCATTTTTTCTTAATTTTTTGATAAACTATCAGGCAAGAGGGCTTTTAGCCTTGCATGCAAGATGCTTTTAGAACCAATTGGCTAGCCTTTTCTTTTATAATCTCTATTTTCTTCCCAACTCAACCCCATCATGGCGGTACGATTGGCTACAAAAGATAGCTTCCTTTAAAAGGTCCACGCAATCGAAACGATTAGAATGACACTCCTCCTTAGCTGGTTAATCGCAATAAGAAGAGAAGCTAGAAAGACGCCAACCTAAATGCCATTTTTCCTGGCAGCCACTGACAAGCAAGTAGGCTAGCCTAGCGCAGAAGGAGCTTAAAAATAGGTAAGCCTCAACCCGTTCTATCTTCTTAGAAGCAGTAACTACTCTTTTGGTACTTCTTAAAATAGCTTGATATAAAAAGAAATGCTAAGATTATTCACTATTGAAAATGGCTAGATGAAAATGTAATTATTAATTCAGGTAAGCATAGCAATAGACTTTCCTATAGACCTAGGCAAGAACCAGTATTAATGAATCGATAAATTATCAACTTGTTAATTTAATTATTAAAATTAAGGTGTCCATTTAGGTTTCCAGCCGTAGGTTCCCTCAGACTCATCAGATACCATTCAAGTCATTTTACTGCTAAAAAGGTTAAAATGTTTAAAAAAGCAGGTAAGATAGAGAAAAGTGAAGGCCTTTACGCTTGCATACCATTCCTTCACCTTATGTTCTTCGAATGCCTACACTTTTTTTAAGAGCGATTAGAAGCTATAATTTAGCATCTAGAAGCAGCTTTTCAGCTTCAGCTTCTATTTCCCATTTTTGAGCAAGCTTTAAAGCGGTGTTAATTAGTAATAACTGAGGAGATAGGGGAGAGAGAGTAGCATCATTTAGATTTTCAATGGCATCTAAAATATGCTCTCTAATTGATTCATAAGCAGCTAATTTAGAAGATGTTTGTTTAGCTACTTCGTAATATTTTTTTACTATTAAATCATGTAAAGCATCGAAATAACAATCAGCCTTAGGGCTAATATGTTGTAAGCGTCTATAAACTAGTTCAGACTTTCCTGCTGCCTCTTCTCTTGCAGAAGTGAGGCAAGCTATTCCTACAATACTTGCTATTTTATTCTTTTTCTCTTGGGACAAATTAGTTTCTATTTGCTCATGCAAATTATATCCTTCGTCTACTAGATTTATAATTATAGAGTTTGCATAGCCTAATGTTTTTTTGTCTAAAGGCTCTAACAGGAAGGTTAAAAATTGTGGGATGGTACCAAATGACTCAAGCCAAGTTCGCGGGGAATCCATTAAAAAGGAGGAAGAATTTCTTATAGTTTCCTGATAAGTTCTAATAATTTTAATTAAATTAGCCAGCTCTTTTTGAGTATAGACAAGCAATCTAGGAACTAATACCTGCTGCTCATACATTTTTTTTAAAGACAATCTTGCCATTTCTACACTTGTCCGATCGAGAGAATTTTCTATTATCTCATTATAAATGATTGCTGCTGTTAACAGGCAGGCGGGCCAATTTTTAGATTCTTTAGAATAAATATAAGCTTTGTCGATATATATGCGAGAGAGTAGATGATTTATTTCATAAGTTGGCAGGGAGCTGTAGTAGAGCTCTAAAGGTGTACGACCGTTAACCTGATAAACCTCTAGATCAGTCGATAAATACTTAATAGCTTTGTCATAACATTCATTAGCTCGCAATGAATTTTTCTCTATTTTGTTATTATCACCTACTGCCCAAATTTTGCCTGCATGAAAGGCTGCTACACTAGCTAGATAAGGAGGACACTGAGGATAGCTTTGAAGTTTATAATATAATTTTAAGAGAGAAGTTGCCCTGCTCTCATCTTCACTTTTAGCCGAATATAAAGATTCGGCTAAGCAAAAAATTAATAATATCGCTTGTTCAGGACAGAGCTGGTCAATAATTTCATCCACCAACATGAGGTCGCTCAGTTCATTTCTTAGCATACCCATCAATATTAAATTTAACTTAGATTGGAGGATGACTTCAGGAGGGTAAGATAAATCTTGCACAATTTCTTCGAATAATTTTTTTACAATCTCTAGATTAAGTCCTCGATGTAATGGATTGAAAAAGTTTTTAAAAGCTTCTTCAGCCTGGTAGTAAATATTAATTTTTTCCAAAAAGGAAACAGGGACTACCGGAGAAAAGTGGTAAAATGTGCTTGCTTGCATTGTTTCAAATACTCACGCTAAATTTAAGCTTTAATTTTCGGCTAATGGTGTAGATTATTTTCTCAAACATTTTAAGAGAAAAAAGAGAAAAAATTTCTCTACTTTATCTAATCCTCGTCTTTTGATTTTTTCTTCCAAAAAAACTAGGCTTTAAATACATAGATGCTTTCTTAGACGGAAGCATAACAAAGCTCATTAAATTAATCTATTTCTTTTTACAGGACGTAGAGCAAGGAAATTTACTTGTTTAGCTAATTCTTTTTACTAGATTTTATGGAAAAAATAATTAATCTAATTAGCTTAGATCTTGCTTAAAATTAGTTATCGAAGCTATTCATAGCTAAAAAAATTGTTTATATTCTCCCAAGCTAATCCATTCTTAGAGCCATGCTAATTTTTTAAAAAATAAATTTACAACTTATATAGCATTCATGGTAGAAGGGCCAAGCTTATAAAGCTTTCCATATGCTTAGCTTTATTTATAAACCTTAGGAAGCATTGACTAGGAGGAGCAAAGAAATTATTATTTCGCCCTCTATTCAATGGGTTTTCTGCGGTCTTTGCCTTCCGTAGGATGATTTTAATGAGCTGGAAAAAAAGATCTTATGTTTATTTGAAGCAGGCACAGTTCGCTAACACTTTTTTAAGCTTTATCCTCAGACTAAAACATCTCTAATTATTTTTTTTTAGTGAGAAACTATATTTTAAATCTTTTAGAAAAATAAGCCCTCTTTGTAGAGCCAATAATTGGAGCTGCTATCCATATCTCTTTCCCTATTTAAAACAGCACCTCTTACTCCTTTTTCCTTGCATAACTCATTTCAGTTTGTCAAAATAATCTCATTCGCTGAATTTAAAAGATTAAATAAATTATGAATACCTCCTCTTTTGATATAAGTTCTGAATTTAAAGTTTCACCTATGATGAGCCAGTGGCAAGCTTGCAAGCAAGCAGCAGGGGAAGCTGTTTTACTTTTTCGCCTAGGGGATTTTTATGAAGCCTTTGATGCGGATGCTGTTTTAATTGCTAAGGAATTAGATCTTACGCTTACTAAAAGAGGCGAGATTCCTATGGCAGGCATCCCTCATCACACGAGTGAGGCTTATATAGATAGATTAGTATCAAAAGGCTTTAGAGTAGCTGTGGCCGAACAAATAGGGGATCCTAAAACCACTAAAGGAATAGTAAAAAGGGAAATCGTTAGAGTTGTCACCCCTGGCACTGTCATTAATTCTACTTTATTATCCGATAAATCAAACAATTTTTTTGCTTCTATTCATCGCGTAGGAGAAGTTTTTGGACTTTCTTTTATTGATTTGACCACTAGCGAATTTAGAGTGGTAGAGTTTGAAAATGAACAAGAACTACTTAATGAAATTTTTCGTTTGCGTCCTTCCGAATGTTTGGTCTCCCACAAATTTCAATCCAAACATCAAGACTTATTAAAAAATCTTCGACAGGCGCAAGATTTTCTTTTAACAGCCCAGGAAGACTGGCGTTTTGAACATCAAACCGCTTATAACTTTTTAATCAACCATTTTGGCGTTCATAATTTGGATGGTTTTGGCTTAAGAGGTATGCTAGCCGGCATAAATGCAGCCGGAGCTATTTTAAATTATCTTCAGGACAATTTGTGCTTATCGATCGAGCATATTCAGGAGGTTCGCACCTATTCTACTTCGCAATTTATGTCTCTTGATCGTATCACGCAAAGAAATTTAGAGATTACAGCCAGCTTATATGATGGCTCTAGAAAAAGTACTCTTTTAAACATTTTAGATAAGACTTGCACTCCTATGGGTGCGCGTTTGTTGCTCAACTGGATAAAGCTTCCACTTCTTTCCATAGAAGAAATTAAGCGCCGCCAAGATGCTATAGAAGCTTTTTTTAATAATAAAGCAGCTATTGATCTAGTTAAACAATTGCTAGGGAAAGTCAGAGACTTAGAAAGATTAATGATGAAAATCAGCTCTGGCTATGCCTCACCTCGAGATTTGGTAGCTTTAAAATGTTCTTTTGAGGAATTTCCCCAGCTTAAGCAAGCCTTACAACGTTTGGCTACTTACTCAACCTTATTAGAGCAAGAAGAACAGAAACTAGAAAATCCGAGCGCAATGACAGATCTAATCGCCCGTGCTTTAGTCGATGAGCCTCCTTTAAAAATCAGTGATGGGCAGGTATTTCGTGAAGGCTATAATAATGAATTGGATGAATTGCGTTCCATCCGCCAAGATAGTAGAGCTTGGTTAGCTAATTATCAAACGCGTTTACGTGAGGAGACAGGAATTAAAACCTTAAAAGTAGGTTTTACACGCATGTTCGGTTATTATATAGAGGTGAGCAAAGGCCAATCCGATCGTATGCCCGCAACTTTTCAGCGAAGACAAACTTTGGTCAATGGGGAACGTTATATCACCTCAGAACTCAAGGAATTTGAGCAGAAAGTTTTAAATGCCGAAGAACGTATTTTAGCTATCGAAACAGGGCTATTTAATGCCCTGCGTGAAGAAATCACAAAGTATACAAAGCAAGTCTTTAGCATTGCTCAAGCTATAGCCAAAATTGATGCCTTACGTTCATTAGCGGAAGTAGCACTTTTCTATGATTATACACGGCCTATCGTAGATCATAGTAACATTTTACAAATCATTAATGGCCGGCATCCTGTCATTGAAGCCATTAATACGGGAGAAAAATTTGTCCCTAATGACACTCTCATGGATAATGAGGCTAATCTTTTACTGCTTATTACAGGTCCTAATATGGCTGGTAAGTCTACCTATATTCGTCAGGTAGCGTTGATTACCATTATGGCGCAAATAGGTTCTTTTGTTCCGGCTAAAAGCGCTCATATTGGTATCGTCGATAAAGTGTTTACACGCATAGGAGCTAGCGATGACCTTTCCCGTGGCCAATCCACTTTTATGGTTGAAATGACTGAAACAGCAAATATTTTAAATAATGCTACTGCCAGATCTTTGGTCATTTTAGACGAGATTGGAAGGGGGACAAGTACCTATGATGGAATTTCAATCGCTTGGTCAGTAGCTGAATATTTATTAACAACGGAAGGCAGCCAAGCTAAAACTCTATTTGCAACACATTATTGGGAGCTAACAAAATTAGAAGAACGAGTACCTGGAGCAGTCAATTATCACGTAGCCGTGCATGAAGCCGAGGATGTCATTGTTTTCCTCCGCAAAATCGTGCGAGGAAGTACAGATAAAAGTTATGGAATTCATGTAGGCCGTCTAGCAGGCCTTCCTTTACAAGTTATTGGAAGAGCTAAAGAGATTTTAGCGCATTTAGAAGAAAATGCTAATCAAAAAAGCGTTTTTGAACCTTCCAAACCTAAAAGGCAGCTGCCGGCAAAGAAAAATAGGTTTAATGAAAGACAAATGACTTTTTTTGGATGATCGTCGCTAGAAATTACGTTGTTGATAATTAATTTTTTAAATCTATGTTTTTGTATATTTTTAATTTTAATTTGACAGATTAGCGAGTAATATGCGAATAAGAAGATGTCCTTAAAAATAAATTCTTAGGAGGTCTCTTATGGATACAAAAAAACAACATCAACAAAAAAATTCATCCCAACAATCTAACGCAAAAACTAATTCTTCCTCGCAGAAACAAGAATCGCATCAACAAAATAAAAATACTTCCACAAGTAAAAAATAAATTTCTAATGAGTTAGTGATTCCAGGAGCGTTTCTCGCTCCTGGAAGCGCATGATTTGGCCTTAATCTAATCGTCTATTTTTTTATCCCTCTCCAAAGAATTTAAGTTACATAATTTTTTTTAATAATTATAGACAATAAAATAGATGTTAATTTGCATTTATTAAAAACATTCAAATAAATTTTTCTTCTCTTTAACATAATCATAATAAATTAAAAGATTCGACCAAAAGATTATCAAGGATAAGAAAGAGAAATTTTTTACAAAGATTGCCTTGATAAACTAAAGAGCAGGGTTGCTATTTTTATATTTATTTTTAAAAGCCTACTGTTTAGCTCTGAAGTGCAAGCCTATCTACTAAGTTAAGTTCACCCAAGTAAAACCGCACCATGCAAACGGGCTTAAAAAAGTTCCTTTTTTAAAGAAAGGCTAAAGGCTAACCAAAAGAAAAATCCAAACGTAAAAATCTGTTTAAGCTTTATTGAGTTCGTATGTTATCTTGGATGCATGAGTAAAAAATTTTGTAGTTTGATAGCTCTTGATATTGATGGGACTCTAGCAGTAAAAATGCAAAACATTCCACCGCTAGTGATTCATTATCTGACAACCCTACATCAGCAAGGAGCTATGTTTGTTTTTGTAACAGGACGAACATTTGAGTTTGGCTATCAGGTATTGAAAGAACTTCCCTTTAATTATTATTATGCCGCTCACAATGGAGCTATACTTCTGTCCATGCCGGAGCGCAGAGTCATTATTAAAAACTATTTAGACCACTCCATTCTTCATTCCCTGGCAAAAATTTGTGAAAGCACCTTTACTGATGGGGTAGTTTATACGGGCCTAGAAGGAAACAACCTATGTTATTACCGTCCCAACCATTTTTCTCAAAACCTTCAATACTATTTAGAAAAACGCCGTCAAAGCTTGAATGAAGAGTGGATTGCTGTAGTAAATTTTAAGGAGGTTTCTTTTAATGAATTTCCTGCCGTTAAATGTTTTGGCGATGAGAAGACAGCTCAATATGTTGCAGAAAGGATGGAAAAAAGCTTAGAATTGCATGCGCCTGTTATTAAAGATCCCTTTGGTGAGGGTTATTATATCGTTCAAGCCACTCACTCACAAGCTAATAAGGGCTATGCCCTTCGTCAGCTAATTGATCAAGTAGGATATGAAGGGGTAGTTATTGCTGCTGGCGATGATCTAAATGATCTAAGTATGTTTGAACAAGCACATATTAAAGTGGCTATGGCTGATGCTCCTTTGCAGCTTAAAGCCAAAGCAGATATTATTGCTCCGCCTGCTTCATCGTTAGGAATCATAAGAGGTTTAAAGGAAGCGCTTGCCCAGTAAATGAAAATATCGAAAAACACTCATCTATATCCTCTTGTTACTGTGGGAGCCCTAATTGTAGCCGATGACGGTGATATCTTGCTCGTGCACTCTTTTAAATGGAAGGTAGGATTTACCATTCCAGGAGGAAAAGTTGAGCTGGGAGAGTCCAGAGAGCAAGCGGTAACTCGCGAAGTTTTAGAAGAAACAGGATTATTTATTAAAGATTTACGTTTTGCTTTGGTCCACGATTCTATATATTCTTCTGAATTCATTAACCCTAATCATTTTGTCATGAATGACTATGTCGCACGTTTATCACCAAATTCTTCTAAAAAGCATGTGATTCTTAATGCCGAAGCTGATCGCTACATTTGGATCTCTCCGAAAGAAGCCTTGCTATTAAGCTTAAATCGAGAGCTATATGCTTTGATTGAATGGTATATACAACATCCTTACCAAAACTTTTAATATGTTAGGAATCGTCGGATTTAAAAATTATCGTCTCTCTTGTATTATTGGTGTCTACCCTTACGAACGTGAGCATCCCCAAGAATTGTCAATCGATATATGCTACGAAATAGATTTTACGCTTATCGCCCTTTCAGATGACTTATCAAAAGCTGTTTGCTATGCAAGTTTAGCAGAGTTTTGCAGCCAGGTTGCCCAAGAAGGTGCTTATCAAATGCTAGAAACTTTAGCTCACGAGCTTGTTCTTAAGCTAGCAGATAAATACTCTCTTCATTGGGTAAAAGTGACGATAAGAAAGGAAAAAGCTATTTCTCTAGCATCTTGCGCATTTGTCGAGCTAGAATATGGAAATAGGCTTTCAATATGAAGTGGACATTAGTAACAGGGGGAGCTAAAAATTTAGGGGCAGCGATTTGCTTAGAGTTAGCTAAGCAAGGCCATGCGGTAGCCGTCCATTATAATACAAGCGAGGAAGAGGCCCAGCTTGTTGTAGAAAAATGCTCTAATTACCAGGCACCTGCCCAGGCAATCCAGGGCGATTTTTCTACCTTTGAGTCTACTCAACGCTTCATTAAGGAATACCAAAGGCATTTCGCTGAGACTAAAAATTTAATTAATAATGTGGGAAATTACCTGCTCGGCTCTAGCTTAAAGACAAGCATATGTCAATGGCATGATCTATTTCAAACTAATCTACATGCTCCTTATTGCCTGATAAAAAATCTTTTACCTAGCATCAAAAAATGGAAAGGATCAATTATCAATCTTGGAGTTGCTGGCTTGAATGCAAATCGTGCAGATACTTATGCAACAGCTTATACAATTTCCAAGTCAGGTCTTTTGATGCTAACTAAATCGCTAGCTCTTGAGCTTGCTGCTGATCAAGTGCGAGTAAATATGATCTCTCCAGGATATTTAGAAGAATCTATGGATTTGCCTCATCCTCTAACAAAAATTCCTATGCAGCGGGCAGGTCATAGAGATGAGGTGGCACAATTAATAGGCTACCTACTCTCTAACCAAGCCTCTTATATCACCGGACAAAACATTGAAATTGCAGGGGGAACAAGACTATAACGATGAAAGATGATTTACCTATTCATAACACTTTAGAACGACAGCTTAATGAGATGGCTTTGGCAGCTGGACGCAAAAGGCAGAGTAAGCAAACTGGCTTTATTCATTACTTTTATCCTGAACCCGAAGATAACCTATCTCAAACTGTTCCTACTGCTGAAAATGTCTGCTTTATCCTAGCTTTGCTAAGGAGTAAAACAGGCGAGCAGGTAGCTGAAGCTAAAAATATTTTAGAACGCTTGCTCTACTTTCAAGATCCAATAGAAGGTAATTTCCCAGTGTACATCCATGAGTACCCTTATTGTAAGGATAGATTCATAGGGGCTCACCTTTTACCCGCGTTTTATTACATATTGAAAGAGTTCCAAGCAGTTTTAGGAGCTGACCTTCGGTACCGTCTAGAATCAGCGATAAGTCATTTGCTATCTTTTCTATTAAAAGCTTATACCGAGAAAGCTTCCACCTATTCGATAGGGCTAAAAATTGCCGCTGCTGCGAAGATGGTAGGTATTGAATTAAAAAACGCAGCATTCGAAACCTATGGAGAACAGCTTTTGCAGCAGCTTCTTTCGATGGAAATGCAGGCAGCTTGGTTTATTCCTTCTTATATTGCCGATATTTGCATTGCTTTACAGCTAGCCTATACGCACATTCAACACTCAGAATGGCTCGCTTTTTGGCAACATTTAGCAGCTACTTGGCATGCGCCTACAAAATCGTATATTGGGCCATGGCTTAAGCTTTATCAAGTTAGGGATGAGCCTCAGCCGACTTTATATGATCTATATCTAGGTTATTTTGGTAAAGAATTCTCAAGCCGAGCATTAAAAGAAGCAGCTTACCATCTGCAGGCTGTACTGATACGTCCTACGGGAGAAATTTTGCCTGTTAAAAGTCTACCTTTCACTTTTGAAGGCCTTTGGCAAGAAAGCCGCTGGCTTACCCATCAAGAAAAGACCTTTGCCTACAGCTTGATTGATAAAAAAGCTCTTTTTAAAGGGTTCGAGGAAAATGCTTTTCATCCATTGAGCATCATTTGGGGGGACGAGCATAAAGTTCATTCTTTTGTATGCCAGAAAAGCAATTGGGAACATCTAGGATTTAAAGCTAAGGACGATGAAATTGAGCTAGATTTTGCTTTAGCAGCTTTACCTGACTTAGAAGAGCGCGAAAAATGTCGCGAGCTATCTTTCTTTTTTGATGTTGATCCCTCAGCTAAAATGAGTTTAGAAGGCCAATTAGCTTCTACCTTTGAAGTAGGCGAAACATTTATTTTAAATACCTCCCAGATAGCTTTATCATTAAGGATTATTAAAAGCTATGGAGAAGGGAAATTTATGGGCCATCTGATGCGTGGAAACCGATCGAGTCAAAACCAGCTTAAAGGAATTAATCGTTTCCAATCCTATGATTGGAATGTATTCATTAGAACCTTAAGGCGTAAGACCCCATGTAAACTTAAAGCCAGATTACAAATCAAGCGATGCGCAGAATAAGATTGTTAGTGCTGGTTTTTCTTTGCGCTTGTACATACAAACCTCAAAGTGAAAGT
The DNA here is from genome assembly GCF_018342455.1 of Neochlamydia sp. AcF95. Lineage (NCBI taxonomy): Bacteria > Pseudomonadati > Chlamydiota > Chlamydiia > Parachlamydiales > Parachlamydiaceae > Neochlamydia > Neochlamydia sp. AcF95. Next base: position 12,060 of record NZ_JAEMUC010000059.1, read on the forward strand.
TATCGGCTTTTTTATCGTCATTTAGAGCAAGCTTGTCCTAGAAAAGCATGTGAGCAAATAAGCCCTTACTTTTTAGTTGTTCTAGTGGAAGCACGGCATCTAGACTATTCATGTCCTCGGTCTTTTTTTAAAACTTTAGCTAAACACCCTAGCGATGGTACAAAAAATGGAGATGTTGGGCATGCTTGGATTTATCTGCAGGGAGCCCTAGAGGAGGGCAGCCAAGCAGAGGGCAGCTATGTATTCTTAGAGGGAGGCCATTCGGGAGAATTAGGATATATGCAGCCTCGCTATATGGAAGGAGTATTTCTTCAAGCTGAAAAGGGAGAGAAAAACCCGATTGGTTATTTATGGCAGACCCAGCAAGATGGCTTTTTTCAATACGGTCCTGGCTGCCATTATCCCACTTTTGCAGCTAAGATAAATTTAACAGCTCCGCAGTTTCATCTGATCTTAAAATTCATAAAAAATTATTCCTACTCTAACTATGCAATCATAGGAAATCAATGTTGCTCATTTGCTGCTCAAGCTGCTGCTTTAGCAGGTCTCTTTCTTGATAGTAAAATATCCTTAAAAATAGACCCATTTTTTCATATAGGAAGCAACACAATCTGCTTGTGGGAGGATCCTTTTTATTCTCAAATTACTTTCTTTTCACCAGATGTATTGGAAAAAAGCTTAATGCAAGCTGTAGCGGAAGGGCGGGCGGAAGAAGCCCTTACTTGGTATAAAAAAAAGTATCCTTTTCGGCGGCCTCGCTGGAGAAAAGAAGATTTTTTTCTATTTCCTCAGCGTTATCTACGCTTAAAAGCTTTGTAAAAAGCTTTTATATGTTCTCAAAAGGGCATCCATGCCTGCAGTAAAGAAGGTCTATTAGCCGAAATTGTGTTACATCTAGCATCAAGGTTGAATGGCTGCATAATAGCTGCTTACAACCTTGATGTTAAATTTTTCTACTCTGTTGCCTGCTCGCCAGATAAAGTAGGACTATCGACAGCTACTCCCATTGAATGTAAGCCATTGTCCACATAGATAAGAGAGCCTGTAATTGCAGAGGCTAAGGGAGAGAGTAAGAAAGCTCCCACATTCCCAACTTCTGTGGCTTGTAAATTTTTAGCTAGAGGAGCGTTAGCCTCACTATAATCAATCATGCGCTCTATAAATCCAATCGCCTTGGCAGCACGGCTGCGAAGAGGGCCAGCCGAAATTGTGTTTACACGAATGTTCCATTTACGCCCCGCTTCCCAGGCTAGGGTGCGTGTATCGCTTTCTAAAGCTGCCTTGGCTGAACTCATCCCTCCCCCATATCCTGGAACAGCCTTTTCTGAGGCAATGTAAGTAAGAGAAAGAGTAGCTCCACCTGCATTAATCAAAGGGCCTAGATGGGCAAGCAAACTTACGAAAGAATAAGAGGAAGCACTAATTGCAGCCAAATATCCTTTTCTGGAGGTATCAAGCAAGCTTTTTTGAACTTCAGGCCCGTTAGCTAAAGAATGCACAAAAATATCTATTTTACCGTAATCTTTTCTGATAGATTCAGCCACATCAGAAATAGTGTATTCGGTAGCTTCTTTGTATCTTTTATTTTCTTTAATTTCTTCGGGTACATCATCCATGGAGTCAAAAGAGGCATCAAGTGAATATATTTTGGCTATTTGCATAAGGGAACCATCAGACAGAACACGCGATTCATCAAATTTACCGCTAGCAAAATTATTGCAAAACATTCTCATCATAGGAGTCCATGTTCCTATTAATATTTCTGCACCTGCTTCCGCAAGGGATTTAGCAATAGCCCATCCGTACCCTTGATCATCGCCTATGCCGGCAATAAAAGCTTTTTTTCCTCTAAGATCAATTTTTAGCATATATACCTCACAGTTAAAGAACGATAGAATAGAGAATTATAGGGATCTTGTAAAGGGATGTCTGCCCGTAAGCTTTGGCTGCGCATTTTAAGATAATAAAAGTTAATCCCAGCATACCTTCAGCTTAAAAACCTACACTTACCCACGCAATGCATTTCTTATCGCTTGGCTACTTAGATGAATAAAAAGACTCTAAATAAATGCTACTAAAGATCTCTCTTAATTTTTACTGACAAATAGCTTGCGCATGAATGAGAACAAAAAATATAATCTTTTTACTTTAAAACCCCAGCTTGCAAATTTCAACACAGTCTAACACTTCTTATGAAAAAGTATTTAAAAATTTTTATTCTTCTTAGTCTAGTTATTATATGCGCTTATAGTGCAGGCCGTCTTTATTATGCTTTAACGGGAGGCTTTACGATAGGTAATATCAGCTCAGACTTGCCTTATAATGAAAAATGGGTCACGCCTACCTTATCTTCTTCAGAAAAGGAAGATTTACATCAAATTCTTTCTCAAAAATTTAGATATTTAGGAAAAGGATGCCAATCCTATGTGTTTGCTAGTGAAGATGGTTTATATGTTTTAAAATTTATCAAGTATCAGCGCTTTCGGCCTCAAGCCTGGCTAGATTATTTTGCTTCTATTCCCTTTGTCAATCGCTATAGGCTAGCAAAAATAGAAAAAAAACATAATAAACTTAATATGCTATTCACAAGCTGGAAAATAGCTTATGAACATCTAAAGCCAGAGACAGGTTTAGTGTATGTGCATCTTAATAAAAGTCACGACTTAAAGAAGTCCCTTACTATTTACGATAAATTAGGTTTTGCTCATCAGCTTAACATGGATGAAATGGAATTTTTGCTGCAAAAGCGAGCCACTATGCTGTGCTCGACCATTAATAAGTTTGTTACAAATAATCAAATGGATGAGGCAAAAAAGCTTATCGACAACCTTCTTAAAATGATATTATCAGAATATCAGCGAGGATATGCCGATAATGATCATGCTTTAATGCAAAACACAGGAGCGATTGGTACTACCCCTTTTCACATAGATGTTGGACAGTTTGTAGTTAATCTTAATATTTCTGATCCAACTGTATATAAACAAGAACTTTTTAGTAAGACTTTTAAGTTTCGTTTATGGCTTGCTAAGCATCATCCCGAACTAAAGATCTATTTAGATAAACATTTACTTGAGATCATTGGCCCAGAAATGCATCAGCTTATTCCGCGGTTAAAAAATCCCCACGCCTGGTCAGTTGAGGCTTAGGAGCTCCAAGGAGCTAGTTTCTTACAAATAAATTAAGAAATGAGAAAAAATTGGATTGTAAGTCTGAAGGGATAAGGTTAGCTGTCTTTATTTTAACAAAAATCTTCCCTACCATGGTTAAAAAGGGGGAGAGGGGAGCTTCTTTAGTTAATCCAAACAACCCTTATGTAAATCCTTAGATATCCTGGCTTTTAACATGGATTTATAGGGGGTTTCCTAAAGTATTGAGGAAAAGAAGGGTAAAGTTACCTAAAAGGACACCTCAGCAAATAAGTAATGTTGTAGCTTAAGGGGAAATATCTACTTTAGGAAGATAAATAATCAAAACTGCAATTTTTAGAAGCAAGCCGTGCCCACATAAGCAATTCTTTATCAAAAGTATATAGATTAAAAAAATGCTTAAAAAAAGCCTTCCATTTTTTAATTTCCTAAAATACAAGAGGAGAGCAAGAACTAAGGAGTATGATAGCACCTTATTAGTAGGCAGCTTTATCATGCTAATTATTTTTATACAGAAGAGGCTGCTTCTTCCCATGCTTTTAAAGCTTCTTCAAATTGTTTTTCTAGCTTCTCTTTTTGGGCTATGAATCTTTGAATTCCTTCTTTAGGGGTATGAAGATAAAAATCTGCTGCTGCCATTCTTTCATCCAGGTCTTTGATTTGCTCCTCAAGTTGCTGGCATTTTTTTTCCACTTGAGCTGCTATTTTTTCCTGTTGTGATTTTTGACTACGTAGGTTTTTTTGATCCTGATAGCTTGGCTTTTCAGCTAGCTTTTCATCAGCTTTTATCTTTACCGGCTTTAAATTTTTACTGAGCAAATCCATTTCTCTTTTTTCAATGTATTCTACATAACTACAATCGTAAGTTTGTACGCCGGTGTCGCTTATCTCTATGACCTTTTTAGCAAGATGAGTGACAAAATGGCGATTGTGGCTAACAAAAAGAATGGTCCCCGTGTAATGATTTAAAGCTTCTAAAAGAGCTTCAATGGCTTCCATATCTAAGTGGTTAGTAGGCTCATCAAAAATTAAAACATTGCCTTTAAGGAGCATCATCTTAGCTAAAATGAGGCGAGCTGTTTCGCCGCCACTTAATAGATGAACAGACTTTTTCACATCATCGCCAGTGAAGAGAACACGTCCCAAAATTTCCCTTAGCTTTTGCTCAGGTATTTGAGGATCTTGTTCACTTAACCACTCCAAGAGAGAGATATTTCCATTGACTTCGCGATGATGATCTTGGGGAAAATAGGCGACTTGCGCAGCATGGCCCCATTCCCAAGAGCCTTGCTCGCACTTTAATTGCCCTGTTAAGATTTCCAATAAAGTTGACTTACCAATCCCGTTAGCGCCCACTAAGGCTATGCGTTCACCCCTTTCTACTTCAAAAGAGACTTGATGTAGCACTTGCTTGGTTCCGTAAGATTTGCAAATACCTTTGGCCTTAAGAACAAGGGCTCCAGACGAGCGATGAGGCTCAAATTTAAGCCGAGGATATAAACGAGAAGTAGGAGTAAAGTCCAGCTCAGCCATTTCATCTTCAATTTTATCTACTAATTTCATTTTGGACTGTGCTTGGCGAGCCTTACTAGCTTTAGCCTTAAAACGATCAATGAAATTTTGCAAATCTTCTCGGCGTTTTTCCTGCTTAGCAAAGGCTAGTTCTTTTTGCTCGACAGCAGATGCTTTAGTTTTTAAGAAATCTTCGTAATTACCTTTATAAGAAGTTATTTTTTGATGATCTAAGTCCAACATATGGTCACAAATCGCGTTTAAAAAGTCTCGATCGTGCGAACTGACAAGTAATGTGCCTGGGAAATCTCTTAAGTATCCTTCCAACCATTTGATAGAATAGAGGTCTAAGTGGTTTGTCGGCTCATCGAGTAGGAGGATGTCAGGCTTGCTAAACAAAACTTGCGCTAGTAAAACACGTAGCTTATAACCTCCTGATAAAGTAGATAAGTTTTGATGATGAATGCGGTCTGGTAGCCCTAGACCTTCCAGAATTTTGCCTGCAACGCTTTCTGCCGAATACCCATCTTGTTCTTCAATAATTTTTTCAAGATCAGCTAATAGATGACACTCTTCTTCATCAAATTCCGGTTTGTCTAAAAGGATATTCTTTTCTTCTAATGCTTTCCATAATTTTGCATTTCCCATCAGGACAGTATCTAAGATAGGCACCTGCTCATACAAAAAGTGATTTTGCTTCAGTGTGCCTAAAGCCAGCTGAGAAGGAATACAAAATTCTCCTTCTTCAGCGGTAAGGTCCCTAGCTAGAATTTTTAAGAGTGTCGATTTTCCTGCTCCATTTGCTCCGATAAGGCCATAATGGTTACCGGGGTTAAGCTGAAAAGATGCATTTTTAAAGAGGATTTTACCTCCAAAGCGCATAGAAAGGTTAGTCGCAGAAATCATAAGATAAAATAAGAGATTAAAAGTAGAATTAAAAATTAAGGACTCTTTAAAACCTCCTAGCTATCTAGTAGGAAAGAGCCTGGATGAGGGATTTTAGCTTGCTTAGCAAAGAGTTAATCACTCTTTCAAAATTTTAATAGCTTGTGACACATTTTCTTCTGTTATCTCAGCTACGCCATATAATTTTTTACCTTTTTTAGTTTTCTCATTAACCAGAACTAATGTAGGCGTGCTGTCGATATCAAATTCTGTAGCTAGAGTCTTAAAATATTCTAAGCCAAGAGCAACCTCAGAATAATTAAGTTGAGTGTAGTGAGCATCCTGCTCTTTAGCAATTTTCTCAATTTGTTCATCCGTAGGGGTTTCGGTATCACTGGAAAGCTGAGTTAAAGAATCGCGGAGCTCTAAATATTTATTCTTATCATGAACCATAAAAGATAAGTTGTAGGGAGTGAAATTTAAGCTAGAGGGATGAATAGCAAAATCTACATAAGTTAAGCGAGTATTTTTCATAAGCGTAGGAACTAGCTCTTTTAATTTTGGCTCTAGCTGGCGACATGCAGGGCAATGCCAGTCACTAAAAAAATAGGCCTCAATTTTGCTGTTTAGATTCCCAAAGACGATGCTATTTTTGATAGAATTTTCTGCCGCTTGCAATTCATCTACTTTTGCTAATCCAACCGATGCTATAAAAAAGCCGGTAATCAGAGCCATGATAATTGCAAGCATTTTGGGTAAATTTAACGCCATTTTAATCCTTTTTGAATCAGGTAGAGGTTGTTTATAGTGGTTAAAGTAGCTTAAAAGATAAGCTAAAGAAGTAATTACTATCGAAGCTGCAATACAGAGGCATAACGGACACCATTGACCAATCCATACTTTTTGAGCATAAATAAAAACTATCTCGGCTCCTAATGCTCCTGCGAGCATGACTGCCGCCATGAAAGATAAATTTTTTTTATAATAAGTTCCCCAATGTAACAAAGATAGAACAGGAAAAAAAATCATCCCCACATATTCCAGCTGGAAACCAAATAAACGGTAATCATGTGTCGCTGCACATTCCTGGGTACAAATTTGTAGCCAAGAAATAATGGAAAATATCCCACCGGCAATGATGGCTAAACTACCAATCGCATTGAGATATTTCTGATATTTGTTAGCTGGTAAGCCTTTAGGCATCAATGAATGATTTGTACCCATATCTCCCGATATGTAAATTTTTTCATACTAAAATATTACATATTAAGTTTACTGTCAAGAGAGTTATTGGAGGCAAAAATTTCTAAATCCTATCTCAGCTATCCAGGAATATTAAAGTCGTTAGATAGCATTTTTTATGCGATTCTAAAAGGCTATCGACTTATTCATCAAAGTACTAATTAAAATAAGGGTCGAGTCTACTTTTCCTAAGATAGGAGTAACTTTTAAATTTTTTATTAAGGGCTATAAGCATAGGAGCATCTCTTGATAAGCACTATATTTTTGCCGAAAAGCCTATTAGACTTGCTATGACTCTTTATAAAAAAATGCTTACACTTTGTTACTAATATGTTTTAAAGAGGATTGCCATCAACTTTAAGCCGCCATAGGTGAGGAAGCTGTCGGATCCTTGCAGGAATAGTAGTTAGCTGATTACCATTCAGGAAAAGATTTCGCAGCTGAGAAAGCTGTCCCATAGTTGAGGGAAGAGCTGTTAGCTTGTTGCAGCTTAAGTCAAGTGTTTGCAGATAAGAAAGTTGGCCAATGACTGAAGGAAGAGAAGTAAGTTGATTACCATTCAGGAAAAGATTTTGCAGCTGAGAAAGCCTTCCTATCTCAATGGGAATAACGGTTAACTGGTTGTGACTTAAGTCAAGTGTTTGCAGATAAGAAAGTTGGCCAATGACTGAAGGAAGAGAAGTAAGTTGATTACCATTCAAGGAAAGTGATTGCAGCTGAGAGAGGTGTTTGATGACTGACGGCAGATTGGTCAGCTGGCTGCCGTCTAATTTAAGCCATTGAAGTTGAGAAAGCTGAAAGAGTTCTGGCGGCAAAAAGGTCAAGCTTATCTCAAATAAATTTAAGTCGGTAATGTCTTTAACATGCTCTTCTATCCAACCTGTTAGCAGCTCTCCTTTTTGCTCTAAAGGCAGAGCTTTAATCTGTGGTTGGCATAAGTACTTGGCTCCACCTGGTAGTTCCCACCAGAGTAAAAGACGGTCAATATTCAGCAGATAGGAGGAATAATTAGAAAGAGTGAAGGCCTTGCTTTCCTGAGTATCTCTTTCAAATTCTAAGGGAGAAAGGGAGGTGACTAAGTTAAAAAGCTTTTGAAAGATATGGTTTACTTTTTCTTCAATAGTAAGATTAGGTTCAATTTTGTAAATCCTATCCAAAATGCTAGCTTGTTTTACTATATTCCCATTTTCATTAGGAAAATGAATCTGCATAATAGCTTTGTAAAGCGAGGCCATAGAAATAGTAGTGATAGATGGAGGAGCAAGAGCTTGAATTTCCTCAGTTGAAGAAATAGACGAAGAAGAGATTGAATTAGAAGATTGAGGAGTGACTGTGGAAAGAGAGGGGGAGTCCTGATAGATTTGCTTCAGCTTTTCAATCACAAATTGTCTAACCTTTTTATTTTCTCCTAATAATTTTTTCGTCCATTTATAGCTCACCTTTTCTTTCTCGGTCAGTTCTTCATTCTCCTGACTCATCAACTCTTCGACTTGATTCTCTAATATTTTCTTCAAAATCAAGTTTTCTTGAATGGAAGACTCTTCTAACAGATCGAATAAGAGTTCAGTATAGCATTCTTTAGGAGAATCTGTAGAAGGAAGGCTTTTTTCTTTATCTTTACCTTTGCTCGAAAAATGAGGAATAACTGGCTGTAAAGATGAAGAAGCTTCGGAAGAGCATTTAAGGCAAAATTCAAGATAGGCTTGAGCTTTTTCATACGTAGGAGTTAATTGCAAAGCTTGCAGTAAAGCTTCTATAGCAGTTGCATGCTCTCCTTTTTCAGCAAGCTCTTTACCCCTTAAGAAATGTTCTACAGCTTCTTCGCTAGGCTGATGCTTAAGTTCTTCTAATGGATGAGATTCAGCCGTTTCAGCCAGTTGCCTCACCGTATAGTTGGGTGCATGCCTTTCAATAAGCTTTCTATCTAGTGGACAAAGTTTATTGCGTGCTAAGCATTGGATGACGGTATCTTCGTTAAAGGTATGGCCACAAGGAAACAAAGTAACTGCCCGAGTCATCAACTCTCCTGAGACGGCATCCTCTATATTCTCTGAGATTGTAGTGCGGAAATTTGTCTGAGTGCTAAGAGTAGAACTTGGCGGCATCATATAGGCTCCTTGAAGTTTTATAGTAAGCTATTGCCATTACGCGCAGCGGCAACCTGCTTTTTTGAAGACTTACCTTACCTTTTTGTCAGAAACTTACTCTTCTCCCTCTTTTTAAACAATTTTTATTTTAAAAGAAAAGAGTCTTACCTCTATTTTATAAAAGCTCTAGCGGATTCTTTTAGCCTTTTAAAAATTTCTATTTCGCTTTACCATACATTGCTGATTTTAAAACGAGCCAGTTGTTATGTTTATAAGAACCTCAGGATGCCTCCTAGGCTTACTTTCTCTTTATATCCACTTATAGTCCTAATACTTAATCTAATTGAGAGCCTAGGATGTCATATGGATAGCCATTTTTAGCCAAATCGTATCTAACACGGTTTACAAACAGCTAAAAAGATGGCAATAGTTGCGTGGAAAAAGGCATGCTTAAATGGAAAAGGATAAAGGGATTATGGGCTGTATATTATGCTTAATTGCAAAAAATTTTAATTGAAAGGATATTAAACATCCAAGCCTTCTTTAAAAAAATATCCATATCCACTTTAAAAAATGCTTTAAAGTAGATTTCCATCAACTTCAAGCACCCTAATTTTAGGAAGTTTAGGAAGAGTGGTTAGATGGTTATAGCTTAAGCCCAATATTTGCAGCTTAGTAAGCTGCTCAATAGATGCAGGCAGAGCCGTTAGCTGGTTGTTGCTTAATTGAAGGTCTTGTAACTTAGAAAGCTGCCCAATTTCCTCTGGCAGGGCGGTTAGCCGGTTGTCGCCTAACCAAAAGTGTCGTAACTGAGAAAGCTTCCCAATGGCTGCAGGAAGGTTATTTAGTCCAACCTGATTTACCCTAAAAAACTCCATCATTGCATCAATTTTAAAAAGAAAAAATGTAAATTTCCTTTTAA
>NZ_JAEMUC010000060.1:0-11508 GCF_018342455.1 Neochlamydia sp. AcF95
TCAATCGAAAAAGGATTTTTATTTAAATGGCTTGAGAGTTTGTCAAAATAGAATTGTAGCTTCTGAGGCTGATAAAGCTGCAAAAATTTGACATTATTAGGCATGTGTTGTTTAAACACACGGGCACAGCTTTTTGCATCAAGGATTTTTCTTAATTCGTCTTCACTTAAATTATTAAAAGAAAGAAAAATTTTTTGGAAAATTTTTAAAGGTAGAGTTGCTAAAGGATTAGATGGGTCAAAAGTATTATTTTTTGTTATGAGAAAAGAGTTAGTGTTAGTGGGTAATATAGTAGAGCTGTGCGTCTTCTCTAAATTCATTCGGTTGTCCTTCTTTTAGGCTGGCTTACATTTCAAGGGATAGAGAGTTGTTTATAATCCTATTACACCCTTACATTTTTAAGGGGACTGTAAAAAAAATATTTTTCATTTTTTTTATATAAAAGTAAAATTAAATAGGCAGTTTTTATGTTTTTAAAATATAAACAGCTAAATAAGAGGTTCTTAAAAAAGATTGTTTATTTTTAAGTAAGCGGTCACGGGGGTTGCCAGTTATTTTCTGATAAATAAAATAATTTTTAGAGTTTATATTTGCTTAATTATATATGGAATAGTATGCAACCTTCATATGAGCAGCTACTTACAGAGAATGCAGAGCTAAGAGCGTTGATAAATAAATTAGAAAAGGTAATTAACAAGCTTGAAGCGCACATTGCTCAGTTGGAAGAGCAGCTTAATCAAAATTCTAAGAATAGTTCCAAGCCACCATCAACGGATCAAAAAGCTAATCGTTCATCATTACCTAAAGCAGAAAATCGACCTTATCATCCTGGTGCTAGCCGTCAACTATTACCTGCTAGTGCAGTTACCTCACACAAGGTGTGTTGCCTGAAAGTTTGTCCACACTGCCACTCAGATATGCAGGCGACTGATAAGCTTTTTTCATGACAGCAGATCGAACTTCCTGAAATTAAACCTTCGGTGCATCAAATAGATTTAGTGACGAGCAGATGCCCTTGCTGCCATCTAGAAACATGGCCTGAACTTAAAGAAAATGAGCAATTCTTTCTCGGTCCTAGGCTGGAAGGCTTTATTAATTTGCTGATGGGACAACATGCCCAAGGTCCTCGTGCCGTGCGCACCATGATTAGTGCCTTGTTGCCTAATGTGGTTTGAAGCCAAGGTTTCATTTCTAAAGTTAAAGCTCGCACCGCTGCCTTACTTTCTTCGCCTTATGAAACACTCGTTAAAGCAGTTTTTACCGCACAGCAGCCTTTGCATATAGATGCGACGAGTTGGCGTCATGCCGCCACTAACGAACATTTGCTAGTACTACGTGTAGGAAATGTGATTGCTTATGCATGAAAATCCTATCAAAATGGCACTACTCTAAAGGCGCTACTCGGTTAGCAGATTCATTGCTTAGTAAGTGATCGAGGTCTAGCTATTCATCAGGTTCAGGTAAAGATCAAACAATATTGTTTAGCTCATCTAATCCGTAACATACAAGGGCAAGCAGAACAGCCCAATATATCTTTAGAAGATATACAGCGTTTAGGAAACCTATATGATACCTTGCAAGAGCTTTCTAAAGATAAGCATCGTCTAGAAAAAGGACAAATTAGCCAATCTACTTGGCAGCAGTATGGGTATCTTAACTGGCGTTATATACAAGAAGAATTGCAAGAACTGGGGTGCTGGAGTAGCACCAAGAAATTGCGGAAGTTTTGCCAAAAGCTTTTAAAACAGATCAAACATTTCCATGCTTACTTGAAAGATCCTGCTATCCCTATGATCAATAATGCTGCCGAAGAATCTTTAAAAAATCTAGCCATTGTACGTAAGTTATGCCTAGATAACCAGTCTACCTATAGCAAAAGATGGAGGGGAGCGCTGCATAGCTCTATCAAAACTCTTTATCGACAAGGAAAATCTATTCTAGATTTTCTAGTAGATGCTATCCATGCCGCTCATATCAAGCAACCGATACCTTCTGTTATCTAAGAAACCTTTTATATCCCGTGACCGCTTACATTTTTAAGCTCTATCCAGGATAAAAATAAACAATCTGTTTTTAAGCACCTCTTAATTAGTCATTTATATTTTAAAAATATAAAAATTGCCTTTTTAATTTTACTTTTATATAAAAAATGAAAAATAATTTTTTTCGACCTTCTTAAAAATGTAAGGGTGTAATAGGATTATAAACAACTCTCTACCCCTTGAAATGTAAGCCAGCCTAAGAAAAAGGACAAGCGAATGAATTTAGAGAAGACGCACAGCTCTACTATATTAGCCACTAACAACAATTCGCTCCTTATAGCAAAAGATAACACTTTTGACCCATCTAATCCTTTGGCAACTCTACCTTTAAAAATTTTCAAACAGATTTTTCATTCTTTTAGCAGCTTAACTGAAGATGAATTAAGAAAGATCCTTGAGGTGAGAAGTTGTGCTCGAGTGTTTAAACAGTACATGCCTAATAACGTCAAATTTTTGCAGCTCTATCACCCTCAGAAACTGCACCCTTATCTCGACAAGCTTTCAAGTCATTTAAAACAAAACCCTTTTTCGATTGATGGTAGTCATAATTTTTTATCGGCAGATAGGCTGGAAGAGAACTACACCCGCACTTTAAAACTTGCTATCCTAAAAGAAGATCCTATTCAGACAAGATTATGTATAGAAAAACTAGGCGATATCTATTTAATAAAAGGAACGCAGCAAACGCTCCTTCAAGCAGCAGGTCTTTATAATTATGCCCTACATAATGCCTCTTTAGACGAGCAAGAAAGTATTAAAGAAAAGTTATCAAAAGTCGAAATTTTGCTTAGTAAGGCCTGCGAAGGAAAAACTTTAGAATCGTCCTTGTTAGAAGAACAATTTGAAAATAACCGAAAAGAATTGAAAAAATTTAGGGATGAAATAGAAGAGAAAATTCAAGTTCTCGGCTTAGATCCTTCTCCTGAAAAAGTCCAAAAAATCTACCACGAGATTGCCTTGTGGATAAAAAATTTCTTTAAAAGTCTTGTAGATCAAGCTCAAGAGGTTTTAGAAGCTGCGCCTTGTGAATATGCAATGATAGGCTTTGGTTCTTTAGCTAGAGAAGAGTTAACCCCTTACTCCGATTTAGAGTTTGGCATTCTTATGCAAGAAGACACTTTTGGGAACAGAGATTATTTTAGACGTCTAACAACTCTTCTTCACTTAAAAGTGATTAACCTAGGCGAGACGATTCTACCTGCTTTAAATATTCCCTGCATAAAAGAGGTTGATTTTTTCGATAGTGTTACGCCAAGAGGTTTTGCCTTTGATGGTGAAGGAGCAGAAGGAAAAGGCTGTAAAACTCCTTTTGGGAACCGCCAAACATTTGAACTTATCCAAACTCCTGAGAAAATGGCGCAATATATTGGCAAAGATGAAAAAGGCCAGTGGTGGCATAAAAAAGAGCAGCATCTTCCCATGGAGCTTTTAACCTTTACTCATATGCTAGGTAATCATGAATTAACTAAGCAATATAGTAAAAAAATCCAAGAGCAACTAAAGATCTCGTATTCAGAAGGCTTTAATCTGCGCCAGTACTTAGCCAAACATCATTTGTTGAAAGCGGATATGATAACCTTTTATCCAGGCATGCACAATTTAGAAAGGCAAGGCATGCTTTTTAAAGTTAAAAATGATTTTTATCGCTTTCCTCATTTGGCTTTAGACCGCCTGGCTCTTCTTAAAAAAATAGCGGTCTCCGATACGTTCTCTAGAATTGAGCAATTAAAAAAGAAAGGCATTCTAAAAAATAATGCAGCAAAGAAATTAAACGAATGGATGAGCATAGCGCTACTTATGCGCCTTAAGACCTATTCTCATTATCAAGCTCAACAAGAGATGATGAACCCTCTGATTAAACCCTTTCGATTTGATGATCCAAACCTTACTAAAAAACAGTTTGCTTTAGATGATGAAGCTCTGGAAAAGATAGAAAAAATTTACCAAATCTTTATTCCTTTCTATCAAACTGTGCAAAATTTTCTAGGAGGTCATGAAGAAAGCCTTAAATTATCAGATTTAGAGGACAACTCACTACAAACTCAAGGAGATATAGCTTTAAGGCTCCATCTACATCAAAAAGCCAAAGATTTATACAGCTTAGCGATTAAAAATAACCCAGAAAATTCAAGTGCACTACATGCTATGGGGCTTATTTACCAATCTCAAGGTAATTTAAAAAAAGCGTCCGATTACATCAAGAAAGCACTCGATATTGATCTTAAGCTTTTAGGAGAAAAGCATCCCGTCGTAGCAGCGATTTACAATAACCTAGGAACTATCTACCAAGATCAAGGAGATGTAGATAAATCTATTATATATGCTCAAAAAGCATTCGAAATTGATCATAAATTTTTTGGAGAAATTCATATCACTATAGCAAGCAATTATAACAATCTGGGAACCCTCTACCATTTGCAGGGGAATTTAGATCAGGCGGCCATATATACTCAGAAAGCTATCGATATCGACCGTAAGCTTTTTGGTGAAGATTTTCCTACGGTGGCAATGCGCTACAGTAATCTAGGACAGATCTATAAATCTCGAGGAAATTTAGAACAGGCCACCATATATACTCAAAAAGCACTTAGTATTACTCATAAGCTTTTTAGCGAATTTCATCCCATGGTAGCAATTTGCTACAATAACTTAGGATCAATTTGTCTTGAGCAAAAAGATTTAGTTCAGGCGGCTGATTACATGAAGAAAGCACTCGCTATAGACCTTAAGATTTTTGGTGAAAATCATCCTAAGGTGACAAGAGATTACAACAACCTAGCGATGGTTTACCAAGAGCAAAAAAATATAGAAAAGATAGAGAAGGCGGCTGATTACATCGAGAAAGCACTCGCTATAAACCTTAAGATTTTTGGTGAAAATCATCCCACCGTGGCAAAAAACTATACAAATTTGGCAATGATCAACCTAAAACAAGACAAGGCGAAACAGGCAGCTGAGCATTTTAAGAAAGCGCTTGCCATTGACCTTGAAATTTTCGGTGAAAATCATTCTAATGTAGCAAAAGATTACAACAATTTAGGAATGCTTTACGAAAGCCAAGGAAAATTGGGGAAGACAGCTAAGTACGTCAAGAAAGCACTAGCGATTGACCTTAAAATTTTTGGTGAAAAGCATCCAGCTGTGGCAAGTTACTACATTAATTTAGGAACGCTCTACAAAGAACAAGGAAAACTAGTGAAAGCAGCTAAGCGTACCAATCAAGCCCTAGACATTGACCGCGAGCTTTTTGGTGAAAATCATCCAAATGTGGCAAGAGATTATAATAAACTAGGAATAATTTATAGGAATCAAGAGAATTTAGAAAAAGCTATAGAATGTGCCAAGAATGCCTTATCCATTAACTTTAAGATTTTTGGTGAAAATCATCCCGATGCGGCAAGGGATTACAACAATTTAGGAACAATCTACCAAGAACAAGGCAATTTGGTACAGGCGGCTGAATATACTAAGAAAGCCCTCACCATTTGCCTTAAGCTTTTTGGTGAAAATCATTCCAACGTAGCTATAATTTACAACTCCTTGGCAAGCATTTATCAAAGACAAGGCAATTCAGATGAGGCGGCAGAGTCTATTCACAAAGCGCTTGCTATCAACCTTAAGCTGTTTGGTGAAAATCATCCCGATGTAGCAAGAGCTTACAACAACCTAGGAATGATCTACCAAAAGCAATCCAATTTAGTTACAGCATTTGAGCATTCTAGTAAAGCCCTTGAAATCGCCTACCGTTTATTTGGAAAAGATCATCCAACTGTAATTGCATTCCTTAATAATCTGCTAGCCCTCTTTATAGAGGCTTATTATATAAAAATAAGGCAAACGGCCACGGGATATAAGAAGATTTAGTTAACAGAAGGGATAGGTTGTTTAGTACGAGCGGCATGGATAGCACCTTCTAGAAAATCTAGAATAGATTTTCCTTGCCGATAAAAAGTGTCCTAGATAGTACTTAACCTGACAAACATGGGTTACCTGGCAGGTACTCTTTCTGTCAGTTGTAACTTATCTAACATCTTTTCCTGCGCAAGATGTTTGGCATCTAAGAATGTTTGTAAAGGCGTCTTGCCGAAACAATACTTTCCTGTATGTGTTCTCTCGTTATTATACTCATTCATCCATTTATCCACATCCTCTTGTAATTCTTCAACATTATTAAACACTTTCTTCCTAAAAGGGGTGTAATTGAAAGTGTTGGCAAGATAAGGAAGGGTTGATACATACTGAAAGCGTAGCAAAAGGAGGTTGCATATGCTTAACGAAGAAGAAGTTAATAAAGTATTTAATCGCTTAAAGAATCATCCCAGCTTATTAGAATCCATTAAAGAATTATTATACGCTTTTGAGCTACTCCTTATGTACTCCTATACTTCATAAAATCCCTTTCGTTAAGCAGAGAGACATCTTTTAGAGGGGTGGGTATGTAGACTAAGTTTTTTAAAAGCGTATTAGATATTACCGAAGGAGTTAAAGGAATAGAAGTGGCGGATGATGCTGAATTTGCTCTTATTCCCGAAGTTAGAGGCTTAGGGAAAAAATGCCTTGAGGATTGGGCAAAGCATCAAGTAAATGAACAAGAAGCCAAGGCTCAGGAAATGAAATTAAGAAATCACTCAAAAAAAAAGAGACTGTCAATTATTCTGTGTAAACCATCTCAGTTATTTGTTAATCTGCTGTAATAGACAGGACTTAACCTGACATTTGTGATAAAAATAAAGGAAACACGATTTATAAGTCGCGAAGCTTGAAGCCCTGTTTCATAAAGTTCTTTGAACCTATAAAAGCTATCTCTAGAATATCCCATCATCTTACACGCTTGGGATACATTTCCTAATGTTTCAGCTAGCTTTAAAACACCAAGTTTATTTTTTATAACTTTTTGATGAGTTGCTAAATTTGACATTTTGACACTCCTTATTGGTTTAAGTCGCTCACTTCAATTTTCCTGCTATCCCTTTTAATGAGCAACAGGGCTTCAAGCTTCACGACTTATAAATCGTGTTTCCTTTATTTTTATCACAAATGTCAGATTAAGTCCTGTCTATTACAGTTTAAGCTTAATGCGGTGTGCTTTTTTTGCATATTCAGCCGCCTTTGGTAAATCTCCTTGTGTTTTGTATACTTGGCTCAGACGATAGTAACCTTTAACTACAGTACGATGATTTTCTCCTAACAGACTAATATGGATTTTTAGCGCTTGATTGATAAACTTTGCTGCTTGTCCTAAATTTCCTTGTTCTTGGTAGAGTGATCCTAGATTCTCATAACTTAATGCTACAATAGGATGATATTCACCGAATAATCTAAGGTTGATTTTTAGCGCTTGATTAATACACATAGCTGCTAGTTCTAAATTTCCTTGTTTGCTATATAGTACCCCTAACGCATCATAACCCAAAGCCACCTCAATATGATTTATACCCAAATGCCTAATATCAGTTTCAAGCGCTTTCTTTTTGTAATCAGCCGCTTTACTTAAATTGCCTTGTTTTTTGTAGATTATACTTACATTATTATAACGCCTTGCTACCTTGGGATGATATTCGCCAAAAATCTTAATGTCAATCGTGAGAGCTTCCTTAAAATAGTCTTCCGCCTGTTTTAAATTTCCTTGTTCTTGGTAGATTGTTCCCAGGTTATTGTAAATTACTGCTAGAGGGGGGTGATATTCACCAAAAAGCTTAATGTTAACAGTAAGAGCTTTATTGCCATACTCAACCGCCTTTTTTAGATTGTCTTGTTTTTGGTAGATTGTCCCCAAGTTATTGTAAATTGCTACCATAGTGAAATGATTATCACCAAAAAGTTTAATATTAATGGCAAGAGCTTTCTTAATATATTTAGCTGCCTTTTTTAAATTGCCTTGTTCCAGGTAAATTGTTCCCAAGTTATTGTAATATCCTGCCACCTTGGAATGATTTTCTCCAAAAAGCTTAAAGCCAATGGCGAGAGCTTTCCTACCATAGTCTTCCGCCTGTTTTAAATTTCCTTGGGCTTTGTAGATTGCTCCTAGATTATTGTAATCTTCTGCCATCTTGGAATGGTTTTCTCCAAAAAGCTTGAGATTAATAGTAAAGGCTTTCTTTCCATAGTTTTCAGCTTGATCTAAAGCCTCTCGGCTAAGATATATTGTTCCTAAGCTAGCGTAGATTATTGCTACCTTGGGATGATATTCATCAAAAAGCATAAGATTGATAATGAGAGCTTTCTTAACATGCTTAGTAGCTTGCCTTAAATCCCCTTGTGCTTGGTATATTTGTCCAAGATTGTTGTAATATGTTGCCACGGTGGGATGATTTTCGCCAAAAAGTTTAAGGTCGATAGTGAGAGCTTTTCTAACATACTCAACTGCTTTTTCTAGATTACCTTGTTCTCGATAGATTTGTCCCAGGTTATTGTAATATCCTGCCACGGTGGGATGATTTTCGCCAAAAAGTTTAAGGCCGATAGTAAGAGCTTTCTTAACATGCATAGTAGCCTGTCTTAGATCCCCTTGTGCTTGGTATATTTGTCCAAGATTGTTGTAATATGTTGCCACGATGGGATGATTTTCGCCAAAAAGTTTAAGGTCGATAGTGAGAGCTTTTTTAACATACTCAACTGCTTTTTCTATATTACCTTGGTCCTTATAGATTGTTCCCAGGTTGTTATAATCTCTTGCTACGCTGTCATGATTTTCGCCAAAAAGTTTAAGGTCGATAGTGAGAGCTTTTTTAACATACTCAACTGCTTTTTCTAGATTGCCTTGTTCTTGGTAGATTGTTGCTAAGTTATTGTAGTCTATTGCTACCGTGGGATGATTTTCACCGAAAAGCTTGAAGTCAATAGCAAACGCTTTCTGGGTACAATCAAAAGCCTGTGCTAAGTTGCCTTGTTCTTGATAGATTTGTCCCAGGTTATTGTAATATCCTGCCACCGTGGGATGATTTTCGCCAAAAATTTTAAGATCGATAGTGAGAGCTTTTTTAACATACTCAACTGGTTTTTCTAGATTGCCTTGTTCAAGGTAGATCCTTCCCAGGTTATTGTAATATCCTGCCACTGTGGGATGATTTTCGCCAAAAAGTTTAAGATCGATAATGAGAGCTTTTCTAGCATACTCAACTGCCTTTCCTAGTTTGCCTTGTTCTCGATAGATTTGTCCCCGAGTGCTGTAATCTCTTGCCACCTTGGAATGGTTTTCACCAAAAAGTTTAAGATCGATGGCAAGTGCTTTCTTTCCATGCTCAGCCGCTTTTTCTAGATTGCCTTGTGCTTGGTAGATTTGTGCTAGATTAATGTAACAAATCGCTACCTTGGGATGATTTTCGCCAAAAAGTTTAAGATCGATGGCAAGTGCTTTCTTACAATATTCCGCCGCTTTGTTTAAATTTCCCCGTTCTAGGTAGGCATTCCCCATGTTGTTATAATCAGTTGCCACGGTGGGATGATTTTCCCCAAAAAGCTTAAGATCAATGGTAAGCGTTTTCTTGCTATACTCAATTGCCTTTTCTAGGTTACCTTGGTTTTCATATATTGTTCCTAGGTTGTTGTAATCTCTAGTCACATTAAAATGATTTTCGCCAAAAAGTTTAAGATCGATAGCAAGAGCCTTGGCGGCATATTCAGAGGCCTTATCTAATTTTCCTTGTTGTTGGTAAATCATGCCTAGATTACTGAAACGAATTGCCACGGTGGGATGATTTTCCCCAAAAAGCTTAAGGTTAATGTTAAGCGCTTTGTGGGTATACTCGGCCGCTTTTGCTAAATCTCCTTGTGCTCGGTAGATTAGTCCCAAATTATTGCAACGAACCGCCACGTTGGGATGATTTTCACCAAGAAACTTATGATCAATAGCGAGAGCTTTCTTAACATACTCCGCAGCCTTTCTTAAATCTCCTTGTTCCTTGTAAATTTGCCCTAGGTTGCTATAATCTCTTGCCACCATGGGATGATTTTCTCCCCAACGCTTAAGGTTGATAGAAAGAGCTCTGTTGCCATACCCTGCAGCCTTGGTTAGATTTCCTCCTTCCATATACATGATTCCAAGAGCGCTTAAAATCTGAGGATTTTTTGGATCTGCTTTTTTTGCAACTTTGTAATGCATTTTTGCCTCTTCTTGTTGAAAAAGCCTTAGGGCTATATCCCCTTGTGTCTGTGGAGAATTGTCCTCTAAATCTGATAATTTGAGGCTTTCTTCATAGTCTGCTAGGAATTCTTTAATAGCTTGATAGAAAGGAATAAAGGTTTGGTAGATTTTTTTTATATTTTCTAAAGCTGTATGATCTAAGGTAAACTGTTTTTTAATAAGATTTTGATCTTCAAACCCAAAAGGTTTAAGGAGGGGATTCATCATCTCTTGTTGCGCCTGATAATGAGAATAAGTCTTAAGGCGCATGAATAATGCTTGGCTCATCCATTCCTTTAACTTTTCAGTTGCGCACTCGGTTAAAATCTCTTTTTCTTTTAATTGACCAATCCTAGTAAATGTATCTGAAGCTGCTACTTTATAGAGAAGAGCTAGCCGGTCCAAAGCTAAGTGAGGAAAACGATAAAAATCATTTTTAACTTTAAAATGCATGCCTTGATTCTCTAAATAACCTATGCCCGGTTCAAAAGTTGCCATATCTGATTGAACCAGGTGTTGCTTGGCTAAATACTGACGCAGATCAAGGCTTCCTTGATAAGATATATTAAGCACTTCTTGAATTTTTTCATTATAGGCTTTAGTTAATTCAATGTTGCCTAGCAGGTGAGTAAAGGTTAGCAATTCCATAGGAAGATGCTGCTCTTCTTTATGCCACCAGTGGCCTTTTTCATCTTTGCCAACATATTGCGCCATTTCTTCAGGAGTTTGGATAAGCTCAAATGTTTGGCGATTGCCAAAAGGAGTTTTACAGCCTTTTCCTTCTGCTCCTTCACCATCAAAGGCAAGGCCTCTAGGAGTAACGCTATCGAAAAAATTAGCCTCTTTTATGCAGGGAATATTTAAAGCAGGTAGAATCGTTTCGCCTAAGTTAATCACTTTTAAGTGAAGAAGATTTGTTAGGCGCTTGAAATAATCTCTATTTGCAAAAGTATCTTCTTGTATAAGAATGCCAAACTCTAAATCGGAGTAAGGAGTTAACTCTTCTCTAGCTAAAGAACCAAAGCCTATCATTGCATATTCACAGGGCGCATCTCCTAAAACTCCTTGAGCTTGATTTACCAGACTCTTAAAAAAAGCTTTCATCCATTCGGCAATCTCGCTGTAAAGCTCTCTGACTTCTTCTGGTGAAGGATCCGAGCCGAAAGCTTGAATTTTCTTTTCTATTCCCTGCCTAAACTTTTTTAACTCTCTGCGATTGCTTTCAAATTGCTCTTCTATTAAGGACAATTCTAAAGTTTTTCCTTGGCAAGCCTTGCTAAGCAAAATTTCAACTTTTGATAACTTTCCTTTAATACTTTCTTGTTCGTCTAAAGATGAATCATG
>NZ_JAEMUC010000061.1:0-19535 GCF_018342455.1 Neochlamydia sp. AcF95
TGGCTTTGGGATTGCCTGTTCCTTGTTATACTCGCATTTGTAGGCGTGCTAAAGAGCTTGGGCAAGAGCTTACAAAGCTAAGCCATAAGCGTCCGACAGACATAGCCTTTGATTCCACTGGAGTGAAAGTTTATGGCGAAGGAGAGTGGAAAGTACGCCAGCATGGCAAAGCCAAGCGGAGGACTTGGAGAAAGATTCACTTAAGCGTTTGCCCAGACTCACATGAAGTTATGTTGAGTGAATTGACATTGAGCAATAAAGCCGATGATTTAGTGGCTAGCCAAATGATCCCCAAGCTGCCAAAGAGCGTAAAGACCATTTATGGAGATGGTGCTTATGATAGACAAGCTTTCTATCGATCGTCTTATGTTCGGGGTATAGATCCTGTAGTACCTCCAAGAAGAGGAGGAAGGTTAAGCCAAGAGACGGACAAACCTTGGATGAAAAAAAGAAATGATAACTTAAAAGTCATTCAAGGCTTGGGAGGAGATGATGAGGCTAGGCAGCTTTGGAAAAAGCTTAGTGGCTATCATAGAAGATCGCTTGCTGAAACGGCAATGTACCGCTTTAAAAGAAGCTTTGGAGGAGATTTTCGCTCTAGGAAGCTAGAATATCAGCGGGCAGAATTATATGCTAAGTCTTTGGCGATGAACAAGATGACAGCACTTGGAATGCCCCAAGGACAATGGACTAATTTGATAAGCTTTTAAACAGACCAACTATTAGGTCATTTACGCAACAAGGCCTAATTACATGCAAAGTAAAGAAGATCTTTAAAATTTGGATGTAATATTAGATTTTTTCAAATTTTTTTGTTTGCCTTTTAAGAAGTTTAGCAATATAAATGAGTGTTTTTTAATTAAAATAGATTTCATTTTAGTATAAATAAGAATGAATAAAAGGTAAAAATGCAAGTTAATATTCCATCTTATTCTACTTCTGCTCTGCTAAATCCTTCTTATTCTTCCCCTTCACCTGCTTTGCGCCTACCTGAGGAGCTCATTACCTATATTTTCTCTTATCTCTCTAGAAAAGATTTAGTCCATGCAGGGATGGTATGTCGCCAATGGAATAGGATAAAAGAAGACCCAATTCTTTGGAGCTCCCTCTATCGTTGTGATTTCCCATTCTTTACCTTACATCATTCGTTATCTACTAAAGCTATGTACATTAATAGCTTTATAACCCAGAGCAATCTGAAAGCAGGCAAGATTCAAAAAGAAATTGAGCTACCCCCTTATTTAGGTAGCAAGACATTGTTTGATTTTTCTAGTAGTGCTGGCCTGTTATTAGTAGAGGCAGCTAATAGGGTTCGTCTCTGGAATATAGCCCATGGTCGGTTTCAGGATTTTCCTCCCCAGCTTAAAGGTGATATTTGTTCTTTGTTTTCACCAGATGGAAGCCTATTAGCTACAGCTTCTTCTGATGGAACTGTTCAGGTGTGGAATGTTATCACCTCTACACTTGTACATGACCTTAAAGGTCCTACAGGCACGGTAACCCATGCATTTTTTTCGGATAATGGAGAAATGCTTGCCATCCTCTTTGATGACAGGCTAGTAATCCTTTGGAAAGTCTCGACAGGTGAATGTTTACATACTTTTTCTCATAAAGAAGATATTATTCATGCCACTTTTTCGCCGGATGAGAAAATTCTTATGGTAGAGTATGACAATAGTAACCTACATCTTTGGGAAATCGCCAGTGGCCAAACTATCCATGTTTTTAGGTATGATGAAGAAATTTATGAGAGCAGCTTTTCTCCTGATGGAAAGTTACTCGCTACCATCTTTGCTGATAAAACCGTACGTGTATGGAAAGTAGCCAACGGTAAACTTCTTTATGTCTTGAATCATGAAGGAGAAGTATCTGATTGCCGTTTTTCAGCTGATGGAAGCTTGCTTGCTACAGCCTCTCAAGATCATACTGTGCGCCTTTGGAAGACAGCGAGCGGTCAACTTCTTCATACTTTTAAGCACGCTGGGGAAATCAACCATGTCGCTTTTGCACCTGATGGAAGCAAGCTTGCCACTGCCTCACAGAAGAATGGTGCTATCTTGTGGGACATCTTTTCAGGGCATGCTATTCATCATCTTAAACACGACAAGGAAGTACAGAGTGTAACTTTTAATCCCGATGGTAGTATTCTTATAACGACTAATTTCCAGGGGCAAGTGTGCCTCTGGACGGTAGGAGAAGGAGTCCAATTTGCTAATTTAAAAAGCCCAGACACTATTTATAATGAAATACGCATGGCTTTTTCTAAAGATGGAAGTATAATTGCTTTTGCAACAAATTCCAATGTACGCATTTTAAGTTTTAATTCTCTTTTTCTTCCTTCTTAGTTTTCATAAGCTTAATCTTTATTTGGAACTTAAGCTACCAGGAGATAGCTTTTATACGCTAGCTAAAGCAGATTTGATTGTTGGCAATCTTGCAGCAGAAGCCTGCAGGAAAAGCTTGAGGAGGTTTATTTACCTATGCAATCGCCTTAAGTCGGTCTAAATTAAACTTAGCTAGCTATCCCTTAAATATTTAAGAGTTTTTTACTTTAACTCCTAGGAGGCTTTCAAGTTCTTTACCCTCTAACCAAAATAACCGTGCCACCGAATTTTCCTTATTAAGGTTAA
This sequence comes from Neochlamydia sp. AcF95, assembly GCF_018342455.1. Lineage (NCBI taxonomy): Bacteria > Pseudomonadati > Chlamydiota > Chlamydiia > Parachlamydiales > Parachlamydiaceae > Neochlamydia > Neochlamydia sp. AcF95. The sequence goes on from NZ_JAEMUC010000061.1 coordinate 2,631, forward strand.
CAAACTTTATCCTTTTAGCTAGAATTCTTTTTAGCTAAATAAGAAGTCCTCTTATAAAAATTTTGCATCTGTTCGCGTAAATTCTCGCTGGGAATAAAGATATGCTGGCAAGGAGGAAGGCTGTTCAAAAATTGCTGCCCATACTTTTTTGTAATTAACCGTGTGTCCAAGCATACAATACAACCTCTATCATTTTTATTGCGGATAAGACGACCAAAACCTTGCTTGAATTTCACGATTGCATTAGGCAGAGAATACTCCATAAAAGGGTCGCCCCCTTTAGCTAAAATTGCTTCGGTACGCGCTTGAGTAATAGGCTCGGTAGGTACCTTAAAGGGTAGCTTAACAATGATGACACAACGAAGGGCTTCTCCTACTACATCGACTCCTTCCCAAAATGAGTCTGTTCCAAATAATACAGATCGATCTGTTTTTTTAAATTTATTAAGGAGGGTTTGGCGATTGTCATCGCCTTGTTTAAAAAGAGAATATTTATATTGTTGAAGGCGTGCTTGCAACACTTGGCAACACATTTTGAGCATAGTGTAGGAAGTAAAAAGCACAAAAGCATTTCCTTGGCTGGCCTGAATACATTCCCAAATTTTCTCTGTCGCTGCTAGGTTAAATCTGCTATCAAGAGGATTAGGAATATTGTTAGGAATAGCTAATAAAGCTTGTGTGCGATAGTCAAAGGGAGAATCATAAATATTTTCTGTTAGCGTAAGTTTGCTCATGTAAGAAGGGGTAAGCCCTAAGCGCTGCTTGGTAAAAGTAAATTGCTTATTGGTAGCCAAAGTAGCACTGCAAAGAATTACACTGCTAAAGGGTTTGAATAAATACTCGGCTAAAGCTTTTGCGATATCTAATTCGGCATCGGCAATATTTACATTAATCATCGTTTTAAGCATCTGGGCTTCAATCCACCTTACTTTATTAGGAGGAGGAGCTGTATCTACAAATTGCTGCAGGATAAAACTCGCTTCTGCCAATCTTCCGCAAAGAGCCTCGATTTCATAACGAATACCCTTAGAGACTTCATTAAGAGGCTCTTGACCTAGCGCTTTAAGAGCATTTTCGATGCTACCGATCACTTGTACATATTTTTGTAAACTGGTAGCTAAAGCGTGAACATGGCTTTTAATTTCTCCTACCCATAAAGTATGCTTATAATGTTCAGGCAATAAGCGTAGTTTGTTTTCATTAAAAGGTTCTTCATTAGGCCTTATGCCCGTTTTTGCTATGTTAATGAAGGCATGAAGCTTATCAAAGCCTTCAGTAATCAGCTTAAGAAGATCGATACGTATGCCAGGAAGATCAATATTGAATTTACTTAAAAGGGAGCTGATTTCTGCTGGGGGCGCTTTAGAATTATAGTGAGCAAGAATTTTTTCTTTAAGTTGAGCTAACTTTCCTTGGGTTTTACCGCCTTTTTCTGCTGCTAAGCGTCCTACAATTCGCAAGAGATCTAGCTGATTTACTTTTTGAGCAAAATATTCCGTAGCAATATCTTCAATATGATGAGCTTCATCTAAAATAACTTTGGTATAGATGGGCAAAATGGAAGGGTCTTGATAATTTTTAGATTCAGCACGGCTAGCCAAATCAGCAAAAAGCAAGTGATGATTGACGATCAATAAATGAGCTTCGTTAGCTTCTCTTCGAGCCTTAAAAAAATGGCAGTCTTGATAAAAAGGACACTGGCTTTTACTGCAAGTATCATTTTCTGCACAAACTTTGTCCCATAAATGCCCGGAAGGTTCAAAAGTTAAGGAAGATTTAGAACCATCATGGGTCGTATGCGCCCAAGCATCAATTCGCGCAAATTCCTCTGCTTCTTGGGGAATGAGAAGAAGTTGCTCTGCTCGTGTTTCCTCCACTTTTCGCAAGCAAACATAGTTGCGCATCCCTTTTACAAGGACTGCTTTGACAGTGATATTAAGCGCTTGGGCTACGATAGGAATATCTTTTAAAAGAAGCTGCTCTTGCAGAGTGATTGTATGCGTGGAGATAACCGAACGTTCTTTTCTTTGGGCGGCCCAGAGTATAGCAGGAATAAGATAAGCAATGCTTTTACCCGTTCCTGTTCCTGCTTCTATTAAAGCTATTTGATCTTTATTATAAGCTTCAATGATGTTTTGCATCATTTTTTGCTGTTCTTCACGTGATTCAAAACCTCTTATAATTTTACTAAGGTTTCCTTCAGGTTGAAGAATTTTTAAGGCTTTCTGCGCATCAAGTCCTTCACTATTCTTTTCTCTGGGTAGTAGGCTGCTCATGAAAGTTAGAGAGGGTGAAGTAAAAATAAAATTATTTTAGAATTTGAATGGAACTATATCGCTTTACAAGGATCTTTTCAAGGCTCCTCTTCTTATATTAAAATAAAGGCTAACCTTTATTTTTAAATGGTAAGAATAAGAGCAATTTCAGCTTATGGATTAATTTTTAGGGCTACAGGTAAAAAATAGGGGAAGGAGCCTATTTTATTCCCTTCCTGCTTTTTATGATTACGGTTTGCTTTTTTGTTAAAGTGATAGATAGCTTTAACTTTTTTATAGAAAAGCGGAAAGTTAAAAATCACTTCCTCTATTCAACCTCTAGCAAATCTAAAAAGGCTTTTAGCTGTTTAGAGCGGGTAGGATGACGCATTTTCCTTAGGGCTTTGGCTTCAATTTGTCGAATACGTTCTCTTGTCACATTAAACTCTATTCCTACTTCTTCAAGCGTTTTAGGCTTGCCATCTAATAATCCGAAACGTTGGATAAGAACTTTTCTTTCACGATCCGTTAAGGTAGAGAGCACTTCATTCATTTTATCTTTTAAAATAGAGTATCCTGTGGCTTCTGCTGGCGAATCGGCAGTCGTATCTTCTAGGAAGTCTCCAAACTGACTCTCTCCCCCATCTCCTACTTCTGCTTGTAAAGAAATAGGATGCTGGGCAATCTTATAAATCTCGCGCACGCGCTCAGCAGTGATACCTAGCTCTACAGCAAGCTCTTCAGGATTGGGCTCTCTACCCGTTTCCATCATCAATTTTTTAGCGCCCCGTAAGACCTTGTTAATAGTTTCAATCATATGGACAGGTATGCGAATAGTTCTAGCTTGATCGGCGATAGCACGGGTAACAGCCTGACGAATCCACCAAGTTGCATAGGTAGAAAATTTATAGCCACGTCGATACTCAAATTTTTCCACGGCTTTCATAAGGCCCATGTTACCTTCCTGAATCAGATCTAAAAAGGAAAGACCTCTATTCGTATATTTTTTGGCGATAGAAATAACCAAACGTAAATTGGACTCAACCATTTCTCTTTTAGCTTCCTGGCTCTTATCCATCCAACGTTGCAGCATGCGTACATCTTTTTTAAACTCTTCTAATGTCCTGCCTGCGGCAATTTCACGTTTTTTAAGTTTTCGTTTAGCAGAGGCAAGCTTGGCAGCGGCAAATTTATTTCTTTCTGCCCGTGGAGTTAATTCTTGAATTTCCTTTTCTAATTGTAAAAAACGGTCATAAGCTCGTAAAATGAGCTCACCAAAGTCTTCAATAATATTGTGTCTAACATGAAAGCGGCGCAAGTAAGCTTGAGTACGAATACGACATTTTTCTATTTCTTCCAATATCGAGGGTTTATTCTCTTTATTTAGTTCTGGATCATCAATTTTCTTAAGAAGCTCTACCAGATGTTGTTCTTCCTGTTTAAGAAGGGCACATAATTTAGGTAGAAGGTTAAGAAACTCTTGTTTATTGGACACTTCTTTTTCTGCAACACACTTGTCAAAACGCTCTTTTCCTTGTAGCAAATATTGGGCAATTGCTATGGTCTCAGCCGTGGAGTAGCCAAACCGCATAATAATGCGTTCGATTTGGATTTGCGCTTTTTCGATTCGCTTGGAAATTTCAACTTCCTCTTCTCGGCTTAAAAGAGGAACCGAGCCCATTTCTTTTAAATACATTCTTACGGGATCATCAGGAGTGCCTTCAGAACGTTTAGGAAGGCCTTCTAATTCTTTCGCTTCTTTCTTACGCTCCTTTTGGCGCTCAACTTCAGATTGGTTAAGGATTTGAATGTCCATGCCACTTAAAAAGATCAACACTTGATCAATCTGCTCGGGCGAATCAAAAGACATGGGAAGAATATCGTTAATTTCCTCGTAGGTGATATATCCTTGCTCTTTAGCAATGGAGACGAGTTCATCCACTTTCTGTTGATGTTGGTGAGAAAAATTGCTTTTAAAGTTATCTTTATTCATGTTGCTTTTATGTAATGGGATTGACGAATTGCAAATTTTTTGTGTAATATGTTTTTAAAAGCCCTGTGGAAAAGGTAGCTTTGTTGGCTCATAAAACGTTGAGAAAGTAATATTACAATCAATATTTCCTTAAAAAGGGTATAGGAATATTTAACTATTATATTGATTTTTGTCAATCTATACCATCTTTTTCTTTTAAGTAATGTCCAAGGAAAAATTAAATTCATACTTGGATAAATGCATTTTGTCAAAAGATTTTTAAGTGGGCGAAAAAATATGCACTTTTATGCCTTCGATGAAAAAGGAAATCAGGTGTCTGCTCATCAAGCAGATAAAAGGCTGTATTATTTTTGCAGAGAATGTCTAGGCCTGGTCAAATCTCGGGGAGGCCTCTTGAGACATTTGCACTTTTATCATCTAGAGCCTAATCGATCATGTCGACAAGATGGTAAATCTCTTGTTCATTTACAAGTGCAGCATTATTTACAAAATTGCTTGCCTGGTTGTGAATTAGAAAAAAGATTTCCTCTTATCAATCGTATTGCAGATCTGTTTTGGGAAAAAGAGGGCTTAGTAATAGAAATTCAATGCTCTCCTATCTCTGCCCGTGAAATAGACGCGCGCAATCTAGATTATGCTAGCCTAGGCTATCGAGTTCTTTGGATATTACATGATCGCTTATTCAATCGTCATCGTTTGACAGCTGCTGAGTATTTATTACAAGATTCCTTTCATTATTTTACTAATATCGATTCTGAAGGAGTAGGATATATTTATGATCAATGCGATAGAATAGAAAAAGGTAAACGAGTGCTTACGCTAGGCTTTCGAAAAGTAAACTTTTTCTCCTACCATTCTCACCTTAAAGAATCCGTGGTGTTTGGTAATTATCCACCTTGGATAAAAAAAAGGCTGGAATCATGGAGAGGATATTTTGCAGGCGATTATTTAGATTATTTTTTAACAATGCAAGAACCAGAAAAAGCTGCTTTATTGTCAGCTCTTTCAGTAGATGAGCAATCAGGAGTTATGCAAGTAGGAAAAAAACTACAGCCAGGTATAAAGAGAAAGTTAAAAAAATTAATCCGTCTAATTAGCTATTTTTATCGCTTAGGATTAAATTTCATACTTGAGAAATTAGCAAAATAATATCCTGCGGAGCAAGTGCCCCTTCTCTTCTAAAATTTATGGTGCAAATGCTTCGCAAAGGTGTTTATAAGGCTTTGGCCGCGCGAGCAGCAAAACGTGCTTTCGTACGATTGGCTTTATTGACTTTATAGACGCCTTTTTTTACACCCTTATCCATTAGGCTGTAGATTTCGCTTAAATGCTTATGATTTAACGCTGCATCTTTTTTAGAAAGGTTTTCTTCTAGAGCACGTACCGCTGTTCTGACTTGCGATTTGAACACTCTATTAATCTGATTTCTTTTGATGCTTTGAAGATCTCTTTTTAATGCTGACGAACGTTTTTCTTTTTTTTTCTCGGTAGGTGCTTGAGCCATTTTCCCTCTTAAATGTTTAATGACATAAATTTATATAAGAAGAAATTATAGGCATTGCTGTATAATTCGTCAAAGCCAAACTGAAATGCTTGGTATTAAAAACATCTACCCTTAATAGCATTAAGCTCAAGAAGTATTGTATGAAACTTATCTTAGACCAAAATCTTTCCTTGTTAGAGGCTTTAACCCTTTTATCCCCAAATAGTTCCAAAACAACTTTACGTTCCTGGTTAAAAGAGGGGCGAGTGTATGTCGATGAGAGTGTAGAAAAAGTCAGCAGCAAGCTTATTAAAAAAAATCAAACCATTACCGTAGGAGCAAGGCCAGATCCTTATATACAAGATTTACGGGTATTATATGAAGATTCTCATTTAATAGTGATTGATAAGCCTTCTGGTTTATTAAGTGTGACTAGCGCTTTCGAAAAAGAAAACACAGCGCATGCTCTTTTGAAAAAACATTTTCGTCCGCGCAAGGTCTATGTGGTTCATCGGTTGGATCAAGATACCTCAGGTGTTATGCTATTTGCTTTTTCAGAAAGAGCTTATGAAAAATTAAAAGCCATTTTTGCAGAGCATCATATTGTAAGAGAATATATAGCTATTGTAGAAGGTCGTATGGAGCAATCTCAAGGTAAATGGGAATCTTATCTTTATGAAGATGAAAATTATTTTGTACACTCTTCTTCAAATCCAGAGCGTGGTCGTTTGGCTATCACGCATTATCAAGTGATAGAAATGAGTAAGCACTATTCCTTGGTAAAATTTACTCTAGAAACAGGAAGAAAAAATCAAATTCGCGTTCAATGCAAAGCTGCAGGACATCCTGTGCTAGGAGACCTTAAGTATGGCTCTTCGGTTAGTCCTGTACGCAGGCTATGCTTGCATGCTCAAGGGCTGGGATTTAACCATCCTATCAATGGCAAACAGATGCAATTTAAATCTTCTCTTCCGCAAGCTTTTAAAAAATATTTTAAAAATGCATAAAAATCTGTTGTGGCTTTCTTTTTTATCTTTAGCCGCAGGCGTGGTCGGTTGGTTTACTTTTCGAGCACTTTATTTGACCTATTTTTACCTAGCTTTTACGGCCTCTGCTCCTGTAGAAAACATTCAATGGGCAATTGTGCCGCTAAGCGAAGATCGTTTGGTAGTTAAAGCAGACTATCGCTTTGTGGTTAATGATAAAGAATATCATGGAAAAACTTTATTTAAAAATGATGTCTTTCGAAACCCCTGGGCAGCAGAAGAAGCTTTAAAAACATATAAGGGCCGTGAGCAAAGGGCTTGGTATTCACCTCTAGATCCTCAATATTCTTCTTTAGATCAATCTTTCCCTTTTAAAGAAAATATTTATGCAGTCATTTTATGGATTTTATTGCTATATTTTATTTGGATAGGAAGGTCTGTAGCCAGGCTTACATGTGCGTTTACTTAGATAGCTAATATATGAAAAGTACTAATAAAAAACTACTCGCCTACAAAAAACGATTTCAAAGGACCTTAGCTTTTTCCTTTTCCACGCTACTAGATGGAGAAATCTTTTAACAATCTTTATTAGCCTTAAGCTTATAATTTCTATAAGACTAAATTATAAGCTAGCGGATAGCGATAGAGCTTATAAAGGCCTTGCCTTGTAGCCCAAGCGCTAATGCTAGCCTTTCTACCTCTTAAGATGGGCTAAGAATAAATGAAAAAGAGTTTATTTTTGCATGAGATCTCTTCAAAAAATTTAAAGATTTATCTTGTTTTGAGTTTAAGAGAAATAATGTATAAAAATTAATGTTGAGGTTTAAACTTATTAATCCTTCTGGCAAGATATCCTCTTAATATTTAATAAATTGAACTTATGTATAAATCCTATAGCTCACGTTACACTATCCTACTTATCATTATTGCCTTCTACCTTTTGCCTGTCATGCTTTTGAGTAGCTATGGGAGGCTGTATATGCCTGTACAAAAAGGGTGGAATTTACTGGCTTTTGGGATATTTTGTAGTAGTATAGGGCTCATAGGAATTTTTTGGATGATGTGCCGTTTAAGCTATAGAGCCGAGCAGTATGCAAGGGATAATCAGTCATCTGTTCTAGAGGCTTCAGAATTTTCTCCTAAACAGTCCAATATTGTTGAGCTAGACATGACTCAAGCTAAAGCTCTAGAAGAGCTTCAAGAACAGTATAATGAATTACATGCGCATGTGCTAGCTGCTCAGAAAGATTTAGAAGCAAAAACTAAAGAATTGCTGGAAAGAGAACAGAATAATCAGCATTTACAAGAAAAGCTTATTGCCTCTGCAGCAGAGTATGAAATGAGCAAGCAGGCTTATGAATCCGCTTTAGAGCAGCAAAAATTGCTTTTAGTCGATTCTCAAAAAACAATCACTGAGCAACGCGAATGCATTGATAAAAAATTGCAGCAAATTGCTCAACTAGAGATTAAAGTGTCAGATTTGACGTATGAAATTAAAACGTTGATTCAGCTAGCAGAAATTGAAAATCAAAGCATGCCTATTTACTCAAGTCTTCCTTTAGAGCAGGCAAGCTCAATCTATCCTCCTCTTTCGGACATATTTGAAGAAGAAATTGCCTGTCTTCCCGAGAAAAAAGTTCGAAATAGCATGCAAGCCAATATACAATTAAAGCGCTGCATTGATATTGCCCAAAAAATTACGGGAGCAAGCCATTATTATAACACTTCTTCACGCTTTAAAGATTTGGCTGTCGATAACTATACTTTAGATTTAAGGCGCCTCTTTGATAGTTTACGGGCAGAAAATGCCAGCGCCATTATTTTTTATTCTCAAAAAGAAAATAAAATTTTATTTGTTAATAATCAATCCAGGAGCTTGCTAGGCTGGAGTCCAGATAAATTTGTCCAGAGCTTTAATGAGATTGTAGAGCCGAGCAAAGATATTTGGAGGCAGGGTATTGCCAGCTTAGCTATTAAGAATGACAATCATATCAGCCTAAAGATGAAATCTAAAGCAGGAGCACAGGTAGAGGTTCATGCTTTGTTAGGCATCATCCCTACTGGCATTTTTCGCTATCATGTGCTAGGCGTCTTATACTCTTCCTTATCTTAAACAAAAAGGGCAATAAATTTCCTTATAAGCAAAAAAGTTTAATTTTTTTTGTTTATGGAGGATTAATTTTTTAAAGTAATTTATGTTATATATCATTGCAGGTCGCTATAAAAACAGAAAAATTCAGTCCCCTAAACATACTCTCACCCGTCCCACTACCAATAAACTACGGGGAGCGCTCTTTAATATTTGTCAAACTTATATAGAAGATGCTTCTTTTTTAGATCTTTTTTGTGGATCAGGGGCGATGGGATTAGAAGCTATAAGCAGAGGGGCGGCTCAAGCAACCTTTGTAGATGAAGCTAAAGCAAGCCTTCAATGTGTACGTGAGAATATACAATCTTTAGGGGTGGAAAAGCAAGCCCATCCTTTATGGGGAGAGGCTAGGGTTGTGTTAAAAAAGCTAGCAAAGCAAGCAGAGCAATTTGATATCATTTATATTGATCCTCCTTACGAAACTAAAGGTCTATCAGAAGAGATCATCAGAATTATAGATGAAAGCACCCTGTTAAAGGTTGAAGGAATGTTATTTATTGAGGAAAGCAAAGCGATGGTAATAGATAAAGAAAAGTGGCTTACCTTGCAATTAGAAAGTGCGCGAAAGATGGGGCGTACCCAACTTGTGCAGTTTAGAAAGATTAGCTGCCCTCAAACTTCCTGCTCCCAACAACATGAGTTACTTGATAAATATTAATTTTCACCGGGGTAACTTATCTAATATTTTTTCTTACACAAGCTATTTTATTTCAGCTGGCATGCTTTCTCATGGATTCCTCTCTAACCATGATTTCTTACCCCCTTTCAGAATAATAGAATTTTTGGGAAGGAGGCTTTAAGCATCTAAGGATAATTCTATGGCGTTCTTTCAAAGCGTTGAGAATGTTTTTAACTCTATTAATCAAGGATGCATTATAATGGGATGCTTTTTTTTTAACTTTAATCTTTTTAATTGTATAGATCTGCACCCTTGGCGTCTTATTACTGAGGCCCCTCCCTCAATAAAAACGATTCCAGAGGAATTAATTGTGCATATTTTTTCTTTTCTTTCCCCCAAAGAGCTTGTGAATTCTCAGCAAGTATGTAAACACTGGAAAAAAATAGGAGATGAAGAGACATTGTGGAAAAGACATCATCAACAGCATTTCAAAGACAAACCCTTACATATTAGCTTTTGTCTAAAAACACCTCGGTCTTTTAAAAATAGTTATCTTTTTTATAGCCGCAGGAAATTAATAGAACGGAAAATTAAGCTAGAGGCTGCTGCTTTGCGCGCCCATCCCGATTATAATGTAAGTTTTACCGAGATGATGGTATCGATGAATCAAAGTCAAAGCTTTAATCATTAAAAAAGCTTAAGGTTGTGAGGAGAGGCGGGCAAAGAGAATAATGCTGATAAGTAAGCTGTATAAATATCAAGAATATCAAGTTTCATTTTTTTTCTCCTCTTTTCAAAGAAAAGTTACATCTTTAAAATAATCTATCCAACTCATCTATGCGTAAGGTGAGTAACTTAAAAAGACTATTTACGTTAAGAATGTTTTTAACTCTATTAATCAAGGATTCATTATAATGGGATGCTTTTTTTTTAACTTTAATCCTTTTAATGGTATAGATCTGCACCCTTGGCGTCTTATTACTGAGACCCCTCCCTCAATAAAAACGATCCCAGAAGAATTAATTGTGCATATTTTTTCTTTTCTCTCCCCCAAAGAGCTTGTGAATGCTCAGCAGGTATGTGAACACTGGAAAAGAATAGGAGATGAAGAGACCTTGTGGAAAAGACATCATCAACAGCATTTCAAAGGCAAACCTTTACATATTAGCTTTTGTCTAAAAACACCTCGGTCTTTTAGGAATAGTTATCTTTTTTATAGCCGGATGAAATCAAGAAGACGGCAAACTAAGCTAGAGATTGCCGCTTTGCGCGCCTCTCCCGCATATAATCCAATTTTTTCCGAGAGGCTGTTATGGATGAATCAAAGTCAAAGCTTTAATCATCAAAAAACTTAAGGTTTTGAGAGGAGATGGGCAAAGAGAACAATGCTGATAAGATAATCTGTATAAATATCAAGAATATCAAGTTTCATTTTTTTCTCCTCTTTTCAAAGGAAAAAATATATCCTTAGAATAATTTATTCAACTCATCTGGTGCGTAAGTAGCTTAAATTTTTCAACAAAAAAGCAAGGGGAGTTCAAGAGGTAAATCAGCTGTAACTTTTTTTGAAAATTTAAATTAAAAACTGGCCTTACGTACAGATGAGTTAGTTAGGCAATTTTGCTCTTTTTTTATTTCTTATAATTGCTTCCTTTCTCAATTAAAAATAGCATCTACTTCACATATTTTTTGACTTTACCTCCCCTAAAATATTAAACTCATTCATTAACTTGAGGTAAAGAACGCATGCATTTAAAAATTTTGACAATTTTTTTTCTTTTAAGTACTTCATTATGTTGGGCCAAGGATAATTTTGTTGCCGATTTGACAGTTAAAATCCCCATGCGAGATGGTTATGAATTACCAGCCGATATTTATTTTCCCGCGGAGGGAAGGGAAAAAAAAGCTCCTTGTATTTTATTAAGATGCCCGGCAGGTCGCAAAGCAATGCCTTGGGTGGGATATACCTCCCTCACTCATTTTGGCTATGTAGTCGTTATGCAGGATACCCGGAATGCTTTAGATATCAATGGAAAGACGGCTCCTTTTATCACCGATGGCTGGGGAGCTTTACAAGATGGGTATGATACAGTTGAGTGGTTAGCAAAAAGCCCTTATACAAATGGAAAGATTGGGACCTTAGGTTTTTCAGCCGTAGGTTGCACCCAACTGCTGCTAGCACCTTCTGCACCCCCATCTCTTAAATGTCAGTATATTGGAATTGCCGCTGGTAGCTTATATCATCACGCCATTTTTCCAGGTGGACAGCTACATAAAAATCAGGTAGAAGGATGGCTAGGATATTATTCTAAAGATACAGGTGTGTTAAGCTTTGTAAGCTCTCAGCCTTTTTATAATGCATTTTGGGAGGAGTTAGACTCAATCAAGGTGGCACAAAAAGTGAGAGTACCAGGATTTTTATATGGAGGGTGGTATGACACCTTTTTGCAAGGGACCATCGATGCTTTCGTCTCTCGGCAGAATAATGGAGGAAAAGGTGCTTTAGGAAAGCAGAAACTGCTGATAGGGCCGTGGACTCATTGGTGGCCTATATCCTCCAAGCTAGGTGATTTTCCAGTTCCCCCTCAAGGATTTTCTCCTTCTTATGATATGTCTCCTCAACGTTGGTTTGATTATCACCTTAAAGGCATAGAAAATGGTGTAGATCAACTGCCTCCCGTTACCTATTACGTTATGGGTCCTTTTGATGGCTCGCCTTCGAAAGGAAATGTATGGAAAACTGCTGAAAATTGGCCTATACCTGCTAAAAATAAAGCTTTTTATTTGGGGCAAAAGCATAAATTAATAACCGAGATAACAAAAGAAAAAAGGGGTGTCTATTCCTTTAATGCTGACCCTAAAAATCCTGTTCCTACAATAGGGGGGCGTAATCTCTTTCTAGATTGTGGCCCTAGAGATCAGCGAACGATTGAAAGTCGTTCCGATGTACTGGTATTTACTACCGAACCCTTAGAAGAAGACATGGAAGTGACTGGACATTTATTAGCTAAATTATATGTAACTTCCAATGTTTCTGACACCGATTTCGTCGTACGTTTAAGTGATGTTTACCCCGATGGGCGTAGCATTTTAATTTCCGATGGAATCCATCGAACAGCCATCCAGTCTTCTCAACTAAAAAGATGGGCTTCTTTGCAAAAGCCTTATGAAATTGAAATTGATCTAGCTTCTACGAGTATGGTTTTTGCCAAAGGACATCGCATAAGAGTCTCAATTTGCGGTTCAAATTTTCCTCGCTACGAAGTTAATCACAACGTGGGCTTATTAGAAGCGACTTCTGGGCGGTGTGCTGTGGCTCGCAATAAAATCTATACAGGCCCTGGTTATCCGTCACGACTTATTTTACCGCTAGTTGAGTAAGGTTTGCTTTATTTAATAAGGAAAGAGGCTTGCTAATTATAAATTAGCAAGCTAGGCAAGCTTTATTTTTAGACTCTTAGATGAGCTTGAAGAAGAGCTTTATGGATGAACTCGGCTCTTTTATGGACAATTTCTTCCTGGGGTAGATGGGTTTTCTCATGAAATTCTGCTAGCAAATGAGATCTTCGACAATTAAAGAATAGTTGATTGATGGATTGGCGGGAGATGCCTTCTACCCAGCCCATCTCTATTCCTAATTTAAGGAGGCTGATCGCATTGAGGGCTTCAATAGCATCAATTTGATAAGAATGCGTTAAAATACCAAAGGCACGGCTGATTTTATCTTTAATATAAGGATTACTACTCGCTCGAATTTGATTTCTGGCCATATTTTCTTCGACAACCATTTTAGTAGCAAAGGCATTTAAATTAGAGATAATCGATTCCTCGGTAACGCCTAAGGTATAATTGTTTTGCACGACTAGCAAATCACCAATGATTTCTTGGGGAGAGCCGCGAATGCCGGAGCAAGCAATGCTTTCCTCTTTATTTTTTTCTACTATTTCCTCCATTTTTCCTGTATGGACAAGAGCGGGAAGCTGAAGATAGATAGAAACAAGTAAAGCTGTTCCGCAGCTACCTATATCTGCAGTAAGAAAGCCATATTTAGCATTATAAGCAAAAGAAATGTTATGGCCAATAGTGGTTTCAATTTTTAAAAGTTTATTCCAAGCCTTCTCTAGTTCGCCTTTACATTCGATAAGTTGCAAGTGGAGATGATTGCGAATATTAAAAGAAGCTAAAAATTGTCCTGAAGCGTCAATGATAAAAGCTTCTCCTGAATGAGCCTGGATGAAATTATCATTAGACCAGAAATGTTCTCCTAGAAATTCTTTCTCAAAAGGTTCCATTTCTTCTGCCCGAATAAGAGTAGCTTTCTCAAGTAGATCTAAAGAGAGGATTTCTTTGCTTAAAACTGAAACCACCTGCTTACGTCGCTCTGTACTAAGTTTACCCGGGAAATTGAATTTTTCAAGGTTTCGATGTAGATGAAGAATGGAAGCTAGCCAAATATCATTATCATTGTCTTGCCAAAGTTTTTTCTGGTTAATAATAACATTAGATTTATCATTGGGGGCCATTGCTTTTCTCCACATTTTCTTCTGTCAAAGCTCTAATTTGATCACGTAGCCATGCAGCTTGTTCATAGTCTTCTCTTTTTAGAGTCTCATTGAGGGCTTCGTTAAGAGCTAGTAGACGCAAGGAGGGGCTGATTTCTCTAACCTCACCTGGGCTGCGCCCAATATGGAGTGGAAAAATTTTTTTATTAGCTTTTACGCGAGGAGGAACTTTATCAAGAATGAGGAGTTCTTGTAAGATAATGTCATCAAAAACCTCGTAGCAGTTGCTACATCCTAAAGAGGCCCCTACCCGTAATGCTTCTAAAGAGGTATTACATTCTCCACACGCCAAGCTGGTTTCTCCCACCATATGGCCCATCTCTTTTTCACTTGTTTGGCCATGTAGCTTACGTCGCAAGATAGGGCAGTCTGAACACATGCCCGTTTGCGAGATGTTATTTCCTATGAGCTCCGTATACCAAATGGCGATAGGTTTCTTGCATTCTGTGCATTCAATGGGTCGTTCAGGAACTTGCTCTTCAAAAAATTCAAAGGCTTTTTTAACCATAGTCGATCTTTTGATAGATGTTACATATTTACACCTACTATAGAAAATGTGAGCAAAAAAGTATAAATTTATTTTCGTAGGGAGAGTTTTTTTTTTTTGCTTATTTGGCTTTGGCGTCAATGAGCAGTTTTTTTTTCTCTAGCTGGCAGGATTTTAGTAGAGGCTTAAAGCTTAGCATTAGCTTGCGAAAAGCTTAAAGTTTATCTATTCATTTATAAAAAGCTAATTTTTCTCTGATTTTTATAAGGCTAAGAGCATAAACTTATTTTAGTATCCTCTTCCTTTAAGTTTAATCAATTGATAGGATGAGGACGTTTAATGAATGCATAAAAGGTAGGTGGATAGGGAATTTAATTAGATCAATATAAAAGGGAAAAATGAAAAAGCAGATGCTTTGTAAGCTTAAAGGGCTTATTTAAAAGGTAAAGGATTTCTAACGAAAAAATAATCGGCTGGGCTTACTGGCAATGGGCTTGATAAATGCTTAACTTAAACTAGCATGAGTAGAAAAATAAAAGCAATTCAAGGGATGAGATGGAAAGCAAAGTAGAAATTGCTTAAAAGCTTGAGACTTGATGGACTCGAACCATCGACCCTCTCATTAAAAGTGAGATGCTCTACCGACTGAGCTAAAGTCTCGTGCAATTGACCCCAAGGGGATTCGAACCCCTGTTATCGGAATGAAAATCCGGTGTCCTAGGCCAGGCTAGACGATGGGGCCTGACTGGCACCTTATAAGGTTGAAAAACTTATAAGGTATTTTTTCTTCAAGTTTCCTTAAAGAGGCCTAATGTTACAGGATTTTGACTTTTATAAGCAATAACTAAATGGTGATAATTTCTTTTTCTTTTTTTTCTGCTAGCTCGTCAGCTTCTTTGCAAAACTTATCGGTCAACTCTTGAACATTTTTCTCATTCCTTTTCAGCCCATCTTCAGTAAGCTCACCAGCTATTTTTTGTTTTTTGGCAGCTTCATTAAACTCGCGGCGTATATTACGGATGCTAATTTTTGCTTCTTCTTTCTTTTTATGGCATTGCTTAACCATTTCTTTGCGCATATTTTCATCCATAGGAGGAATCTTAATGCGTATAGAATTAGCATCCACAATAGGCATGAAGCCTAAATTAGCTTTTTCAATGGATTTGCCAATCGCATTTGTTGTAGAAGGATCAAAAGGGGTAATTAAAAGCGTGCGCGCTTCAGGGGCAGTCACATTAGCAACTTCTTTGATACGCATGCTAGAGCCATAAATTTCTACAAAAATGCTATCTAACATACCAGCATTGGCACGATTAGTGCGTAGAGATTTTAAATCATTTTTCAAATGTTCAATTGCCACTAACATCTTGGATTTCGCTTGTTCAAGAATATTCATTATACAACTCCATTTTCCTAAATTCAGGCTATCTATTAAGATACTTTTCTTAACTAATTAATGTTCCGTCTTCCGTTTTCGATAATATTTGTTTTAAAGATTCTTTTCCAAGAGCTTCCATGCTAAACACAAAAATAGGAAGCTGATTATTCATGCAAAGAGCGATGGAAGTTGTATCCATAACCTCTAGCTTTTCTGTAAGATATTGGGAGTAAGATAAAGTCCTATATTTTTGTGCTTGAGGGAATTTCAAAGGATCTTGCGTATAGACACCCTTGACTTTGGTAGCCTTAAGCAAAACATCAGCTTGTATTTCGCAAGCACGTAAGGCAGCAGCGCTGTCCGTAGTGAAATAAGGATTACCGGTGCCACCTACGAAAAGGACAATATGGCCAGCAGCAAGGTAATCGTTAGTGCGGTTCCAGTTATAGCTTTCAGCCACTTTAGGACATTCCAGGGCGCTTATTAGCTTAGTTGTACAGCCGATAGAAGTTAACGCTTGCTGTAGGGCTATACCATTCATAAGGGTAGCTAGCATGCCCATTTGATCTGCCGCAGAGCGAGGGATTTTTGAGCCTTTTAATTGAATGGCTCGAAAAATATTTCCTCCTCCAATGACCAAAGCTAATTCGAAACCCTCTTGCTTTATATCTTTTAGCGATATAGCTAGCTGCTCCGCAGTCGGAAAATGGACGCCAAAAGGTTGCTCCCCTAGAAGGGTTTCTCCAGAAAGTTTTAACAAGATTCGCTTAGCGTTAGATAGATTTGTCATCGTTTTTTTATCCTACAAAAAGGTATAGATTAAATAAAAAATACATTCTAGAAAACCTTAATTGCTACTTACCCAGGGTTAACGCATTTAATTTTACTTGATAAGTAAAAATATTTTCCTCACAACTTTTCCTTTAATACAGGAGAAGCCATGTCAGAGGATAACACCGTCATTATGGGATTTTTAAAAATTGTCCCGGACCC
>NZ_JAEMUC010000062.1:0-20698 GCF_018342455.1 Neochlamydia sp. AcF95
TTTTTTTCTCCTCTTTTCAAAGAAAAAAATATACCTCTAGAATAATTTTTTCAACTCATCTGTGCGTAAGGTGAGTTTTAAAGAAGAAAGATAGGTGTTTTCTTTCTTTAGCCTTACGATTGAGCAGCAAGTAAGAGGGGATTTTTAGAATAAAAACAAGAAAAATAGAAAAAGCTTCTTGCTTTCTTTAAATCTATCACTTTTAGTGATAAACTTATTGACTGGGAATATTTAAATAGCCTTGCCTTGTTGAAAATGAGGAAAATGCTAGAAGGATACTCCAAATTTTATATGAAGAGAATAAGGTTGTAATTGCCTACTGTTTTTAATCAAAGTAAGCCCAGCTTGATAAAGCTCTACCTTAAGGAGAAGCTTGAGTTTCATTTTTGCAAGAAAGAAAGTATAGCAAAAATATATCAATATGCTAGGATGCATTTAATAACAAAATTGAGATATAAACATGTATAACCTCATTACTTTAGCTTCCCATCAAATGTTACGCTTCTTTGCCTATTCACTTCTTATCGCTTCTTCCTTTCTATTCACTAGTTGCGAGTCACAAAAGACAATTGTCAATAGTTTGGATGAAAGAGAAGCTAATGAAATTCTTGTTTTTCTAGAGAGCAAAGGAATCAATGCCAACAAGATACAATCTGCAGGAGGAGGAACCGGTGCCTCTAAAATAGTTTTATGGGATGTAAGCGTAAACGAGAAAGATGCTATTCAGGCCATGGCCTTATTAAACCAAGCTGGTTTGCCTAGGAAACGTAGTCAAAATTTACTTTCCATTTTTTCTAATGTAGGGTTGGTGCCTTCTGAAAGACAGGATAAAATTCGTTATGAGGCTGGACTAGCCGAGCAGATTGCTAGCGTTATACGTAAGATAGATGGTGTTTTAGATGCTGAGGTCCAACTTTCTTTTCCCGAGGAAGACCCTCTAAGCCCTGGGAAAACTAAAGGCAAAATCACAGCTTCTGTTTACGTAAAACACAATGGAGTGTTGGATGATCCTAATAGCCATTTAATTACCAAAATCAAACGTTTAGTGGCGGCAAGCATAACCGGACTAAATTTCAATGATGTAACAGTCATTTCTGATAGAGCACGTGGAAGCGATCTATCTACCTCATTTTCATCGGGCGAGCATGAAGAAAAATCTTACGTGAGTATTTGGACAATTGTTTTAGCTAAGGAGTCGGTGACACGTTTTCGAGTCGTTTTCTTTACTTTTTCTTTTCTTCTTCTACTGATGGCTTTGTGTTTAATTTGGTTAACTTGGAAAATTTATCCTTTATTAAAAAGGCATGGGGGGTTTAAAGAACTGTTTCATCTCCAACCATTAAAAATTGGGACTTCTGAAGAAGAGAAGATCCAGGATGCTGAAGAACCGACGGAAGATAAAAATTCCTCGGAAGACAAAGGCTTGGTTGATAAAGATGTTGATGAGACATAAGGCTCTTTATCATGCACGCCAAAACGCAAATTCTTATACGTATTTTGCTAAATCGCTTTCATCCTAAGACCTCTCAAGAATTTCTTAAGTGTTTACCGGAAGATGAAGCAAAGCAAATAGCTGGACATCAGATCATCACGGCAGAGATAGATCCTATCTTTGTTAAGCCGCATGAATTTCTTAAAGAAATTCATTATTCTTGGGTGGCTCCTTACGTTCGCAAGCTTCCTACTCATCTTCAAAATCTTATGGTTTCCGCATTGCCTAACCCTTTAGCCACTAGCTTAAAAAAATATTTAAAAATTAATGGCCCCTTTGTCTCCATGCCTAAGCTTGCAAGTGCATTTTTTACTAAGAAGCTATACGATCAAATTAAACAAACTGAAATTCTTTCACCCGCTTTTTTGCCCAAGCAGGATTTATCCATATTGCTAACCCTATCGCGCATGGAAATTATTTACTTAATTGATTTTTTAGGCTTATATGATTTAGCGGAAGAATTGCGTCATGTGGTAGATAAGAAAAGTTTACAAAAAGTTTATGCATGTTTAGATAATAAAAAAATCCAGTTTGTTCGTCTCTGCTTACATCAAAAAAGTAGGTTTATTACTGCTAAAATGGATCTACAGAAATGGAAAGGGGAGGGCGCTGAGCTACAAAGAAAAATTCACCAAAGAGGTCTTTACCGCTTAGGAAAGGCTCTAAGCGGCACTCACCCTCATTTTATGTGGTACTTGCTAAGGAAATTGGATACAGGGCGTAGCGCTATTATAGAAAAACATTATAAACCACAGAGTAATCCTGCTATAACCTCGGTACTTATCCAGCAAGTGATAAATGTTATAAACTTTTTAAAACTGAAGAGTGAAATGTGAAAAAGAAATTTTTTTCTCTGATTCATGGCAATAGCGTTCATGTAGCTCCAGAAACACGTGTGATTCCTGCCGAAGAGTTTTCGCAAGCATTGGAAGCTTACCAACTCATGGAAGAAGTAAAAAAAGATGCCCTTAAGTATAAGCAAGGAGTAGCTGAAGAAATCGAAAAACTTAAGGAGCAGGCGCAAAAAGAAGGCTTCGAGGAAGGCTTTAAGAAATGGATAGAGCAAATCGCTAAAGTGGAAGAAGAGATTATAAATGTACGCCATGAAACAGAAAAAG
The DNA here is from genome assembly GCF_018342455.1 of Neochlamydia sp. AcF95. NCBI lineage: Bacteria > Pseudomonadati > Chlamydiota > Chlamydiia > Parachlamydiales > Parachlamydiaceae > Neochlamydia > Neochlamydia sp. AcF95. The sequence goes on from NZ_JAEMUC010000062.1 coordinate 2,611, forward strand.
TAGCTTTACCCATTGCACTAAAAGCTGCTAAGAAGATTGTCGGTAGAGAGCTGGAGCTATCCGAAACTGCTGTTGTAGATATTGTTAGCAATAGCTTAAAAGCAGTGGTGACACATAAAAAAATCACCATTTACGTTAATAAAAAAGATCTCGAAGCTTTAGAGAAAAGTCGTCAGCAAGTAAAAGATCTCTTTGAAAGCCTTGAAACTTTGATCATTCGAGAACGTGCAGATATTGAATCGGGCGGATGTATTATTGAGACCGAAGGCGGTATTATCAATGCCCAGCTTGAAAATCAATGGCGTATTATTGAAAATGCTTTTGATAGAATGATGAAACAACATGAGAAGGCGGCACAGGGGCATGGCTAAAACAAAAGCAATTATTAAACGATTATTTTCTTTAAACTGTTTGTCATGGATGCTAGTACTAGCTCTATTATGTATGATCTCCCCTGAATGTTGGGCCCAAAGTTCTCCTCCTCGGAGTACGACTTCGATAGAAGCTGGAAAAGCTGTAGTAAGGCCCGGAGAGAAAACCCCTGCAGAAAAAGAGCTAGATATACAGTTTGATAATTTTAGAAAACCTTCCTTGATTACTCAAGCGGCTGTATTATCTCTTTTGGCTATGCTGCCCTTTATAGTGATGATTTTATCTTCATTTATGAAAATTGTCGTCGTCTTGTCGCTTTTACGTAGTGCACTGGGTGTCCAACAATCCCCTCCCAATCAAGTGATCAACGGGGTTGCTTTCATGCTTAGTATCTATGTGATGTATCCTACGGCTTTAAAGATGTATGATGCCTCGATGCATGTGGTTAACCAGCAAGCTGCTCCAGAATCTCTTATTTCTGCAGGATCTTCTGCATATATAATCGCTTTGGTAGAAGCTGGGAGAGAGCCTTTGCGTGATTTTTTGAAAAGAAATTCTTCCGTTAAGCATCATGCCTTGTTTTACCGTATGGCTTATCGCGTTTTACCCGATAATTATCGGCCCACGCTAAAGCCTGATGATTTTATGATTTTAGTGCCAGCTTATATTACTAGCCAGCTTAAAGATGCATTCGAGATAGGAGTGCTCATCTACATTCCCTTCTTTGTCATCGATCTCGTCGTATCAAACGTTTTATTAGCGATGGGTATGATGATGCTATCTCCCGTAACCATATCTATGCCCTTAAAATTATTTTTACTTGTGATGCTGGACGGATGGACGATGTTAATTGAAGGCTTGGTAAACACTTTCCGCTAAGGATGAGATTATGTTTCAAACACAGGTTATACAGCTTGCTTATCATGCTCTTTTGCTGATTCTTATCCTTTCAGCACCACCCATTTTGGTGAGTATGTTTTTTGGGGTGATCGTAGCGATCTTTCAGGCAGCCACACAAATTCAAGAACAGACCTTATCATTTACTATAAAATTGGTCGCGGTAACGCTTACTTTGATGATTTTGGGTGGATGGTTGGGAGCTCAGATCATGGAGTTTGCAGGCGATATATTTTCCCACTTTGCGCAGTGGAGTTTAGCTTCTCAAGGGTGAGAGACAACTGGTAAACACAATTGCACTTTCCCTTGGTTCTATTTAGGCTTTAAAGACTACTAGCTAACCTAGAGATAAAAAATATAAGAATGTGATAATGGCTGAAACTACCGACAGTTTTATAGCGTTATTTTTAAATAGCGCCTTCAACACCGAAGGGGGATTGCTCTCTTTTGTTGCGCTTTTCTTTTTATTTCTCTCTCGCTTTTTTCCCATTCTTTTGCAATCCCCCTTTTTTGGAGCAAGGGTAATGCCTCAGCCTGCCAAAGTGGCGCTAGGGATTGGTCTCTTCATTATCTTTTTGCCGCAATTGCTATTAGTCACCCATAAAATTGATTTCAACCTAAAGCTAGTTTTTTTAATATTTAAAGAGTTGTTCGTAGGGACAATCATAGGTTTCCTCATTACCTTGCCTTTTGTGATTGTACAAAGCGCTGGTATTATCATTGATCACCAGCGGGGGGGAGCCAGCTTAATGGTTAATGATCCGACCATTCAAAATCAGTCTTCGCCTCTAGGGACATTGTTTAACTACGTGATGATTTGGATTTTTTTCATGATCGACGGTCCTTTTTTATTCATGGATGCTATCCTTACATCTTATGAAGTGATTCCTGCTGATCAAATTATCAATTCCAAATTTTTCGAACGGTCCTCAGTATTCTGGGCGAACGAAATTGCCCTGCTAAATAAAATAATGGTCATCAGTATTCGTTTGGCATCACCTGCTTTAATCATGATTATGATGACAGACTTCTTTTTAGGAATTGCTAACCGCCTAGCCCCGCAAGTACAGATTACTTTTTTAGGCATGCCCTTAAAATCCTTGTTAGCCCTATTAATTGTATGTGTAGGCTGGAAAATGCTGAATGAAGAAATGGCTAAGCAAGGCTATGTATGGATAAATGAAGTGATCAACATGCTAAGGACGATTAAAGGAAGCGTGAGTGGATTTAATGAGGTGGGGGTAGTATCATGACTTTTTGCCTGAAAATCCCGGTTTAAAAAACAGGCAAGCGGTTAATACATAGGCTGGCAGAAAACTCTTGAATGGCAGGCGCCTTTTAAGTATTTATTTTTCATTTGGTAAAATTAGGTCTAAAAAAGTCACGTGCTTAGCAAAGAACACATTTATCTCATTTGTTAGCGATCGGATGTGCAGCTGAGCCATATGCGATCATATAATTCTTTAAAAAAGCTTGGGATTCTTTTTCACTGCCCTTAAGATAATGCCTGGCTAAAGTGCGGCATTCTCTTTGATAGGCCGCTTGGTTAAAAATAGCTACTCATTTTTGTTCAACATCTGCATAGCAAGAGGTGCTCTCAAAAGCTCGATAGCTTTCTGCTATTTCTACCGCCTTGTCGTAAGGCACTTCAAATATAAGCTCTTTAGCCTCTTTAATCTGCATGGGCACACGCGTGATAAATAAGCTTTGTTCTTCTTTAAAAACTTGCAAGGTAGCTGGTGTATAAAGAGCCCTGTCTCCTACTATATAACGATTCTCTACGGCTTGCCAAAAGCTTTTAAGGTATTCGCCAACAATTTGCGTAAAGGCTGTTTTATCGCTGCTATTGCCATCAGCCGCTTGCATGTATAAAGGAACATTGCCTTCATTGGAGGTGATAAGCTGCAAGAGAGCTTGGTTTAAATCAGGCTTATGGTCTCTACTGTAGCCTTGCACTAGACGAATGCACCCTTCTCCTTATTCTAATAGGTTCTCATAGTTTCTATCTACGTGAAAACTTATCGCATCTAAATGCAAACTTTTTACTTGGATGCCAAGTACTTTGATTGTATAGAGGGCTATCTTAGTAAAAAGATCAGTCACGCCCAATTCAAATAGCCTATCCAGTGCTCTGCCTAGAACATTATCATCAATCTGCTTTGGTATAACTGGCGTACCTAGCAAATGATCGATGGGTTTGCCTTCAAAGTATTCAGAATACACGTAAAGCGTCCGACTTGCAAATCCCAATCCGTTTAAGATCATGCATTTAACAGCTTATACATAGGTTATATGCTTATTCTTCGCCTGATTACCTACTGCTTGATCAATAAGGTCAGCTAACCCTATCTCCTCACACATTCTAAGCTACCAATTCTAAATGATCGGCGTTTTGCTTATCTATTTGCATAACTTTCAGTCGTTTAGCTTAAAACCTTTAAAGAAAACATCTTACTCGATTAGCATTCAAAATCCCTAATTATTTTTTTTTGCTGAGGAATGTAAGGTAGAAGACAATAAGAAGAAGCCACAGATCTTGAAGGAAAGAATTATTTGCACGTAGAGCTTAAAGAGAGCAAAAAAAGATCGAAAAGATAGAGAGCGATTAATTTACAAAGCCATGGAGAGGTTAGATCAGGGTACAGCTTCTTTAGAATCGAAAGAAGGCGCTAACAGATATCTAAAAAATGAAAAAAAACAAGCATCCTCGCTAGGATTAGATCTAGAAAAATTAATGAAGATAAGCAATGGGATGGATTTTATGGAATTCAGGTTTCAAAGCAGAGTATGAAAAAAGAAGAGATCCTTTCTAGCTATCATCGGCTATGGAAAATGGAAAAGTTTTTCCGCGTCATGAAACATTCTTTAGAAATTAGGCCCTTCTACTTATCCAGCCCAGCAAGAATCATAGGACATATCGTGCTTTGTTTCCTTGCCTTTGTAATGCCTCGTAATTTAGAGATCGCCTTAATTAGAAAAGGAACAGATCATACTGTTGAAAAATAAGGGAGGCTATTGGTGAATTAAAAGCTTCTCTATTAGAAGTAAATGGCAAGCCTATCTTGCTAAGAACACCAGCAAAAGGATTATCTAAAGAAATACTTCAAACCTTAAAGCTTAAACATTCAGGGGAAATGGTAATGGATGGGTTGTTATGAATAAGCATTAGTTCAATGGAGTGTAGTGGCAATATTGCCATCTTTCGAAACAACGATCTTTGATAATCAACGATTTAAGTCTAACAAGTGTCAAAGTCAGGAAGAAATAGAAGCCTGCCTTGCATTTTTTAGAGAGCTTTCTTCAGAAAATTTTTTCCTTAGTAAGCGCTTGTCTTTGGCGCTGGATAGGGAGAAATACGAGAGTTATTGAGAGAATTAGATAAAAGATAGCTAACTTAATGAATAGAACCTTAAAGCGCCACTTATATTTTGGGTAATTCCTTAGGCTTTAGCCAAGATCGTTAACAATAGAGCTGTCGCTAGCGTTTGCTCTTTCCTATGACAAGGAGATGTTTCGACCTCGTTTACTAGGCTCCTTCGCTTGCTCGATGTAAGCGTTCAGACAAGGTAGCCAAAATTCCACTTTTTAAAAAGTTTACATCCACATAGGCTTGCCTGTGCTTTTCCTGGTCGAGTTGCCGAAGAATGGCATATAGATTAGAAACAACGAACTCAGGTTTTGCAAGAGGTCCTAGAGCTAAAACTTTGCAGCCTGCAGGGTAGTTTCGATCGCTGAAGCCAATAATAACGCCTTCGGTGATATCCTGAAAAGATTGTACAAGGGTTAATTTAGCTTGGGGAGCATAGTGGCGATACATGCCTCCTGGACACAAAGGTTTTTCACCTTTTTGTTGTTGAATTTTAGGCATATATCCTAAAGATGGATAAAAGCTCTCAGCAGCTAAGGCACCTTGACGGATAATTTGCCAGCCACCTTTTCTATACATTAAGATGGTGGATTCTAAGCCTTTTTGGCATGTCCCTCCGTCTAGCACAGGAAAGTGTTTACCAAAATCATGCTCGACATGCTCAGGATGAGTGGAGGAAGGGTAGCCTGAAAGGTTGGCTGAGGGCATAACGAGAGGGCCTGTTTGTTTCAATAACTCTAAAGCTAAAGGATGCTGAGGAATGCGAAAAGCTACCGTGGGTAAATCGGCACGTACCTTTGCCGGAATTAATTTACATTTGACGGGTAGCACGATTGTCATAGGGCCTGGCCAAAAGCCGCGTGCCAATATCTCTAAATCGCTGGTTTTTCCTTCCAGATAAGATAATATATCATTCAATTCGGCGACATGGATGATTAAAGGGTTATTCGAGGGGCGTTTTTTAAGGGTGTAAATATAGTCGATAGCTTCCAAATGATCTATAGAGGCGGCTAGCCCATACACCGTCTCTGTCGGTACACCCACCACTTCTCCTGCCCTTAACAGTTGAATAGCTTCTGTTACTGAGATGCGCATAATAGCTCAATAACCTCTTGCAGGTAGATAATGAAGTGATCAATTTCTTCTTTAGTATTGTATAAGCCAAAAGATATTCTGGCAGTAGCTGGTACACCAAAATGGCGCATGGTGGGTTGTGCACAATGATGTCCTGTGCGTATAGCTACTCCTTTTAAGTCCAGCATAGTGCCAATATCGAGCGGGTGTGCTCCTTCTACGATAAAGCTGATGATAGCAGCTTTTTCTTTAGGCTTTCCAATGATGCGTACTTGCGGAATGCTTTCCATTTTTTTAGTGGTATACTCTAAGAGCTCCTGCTCATGAGCGTGGATAGCAGAAAAGCCGATCGTATTGATATAATCAATAACAGTACCTAAACCAATCACTTCCGCGATAAGAGGTGTGCCTGCTTCAAACTTTAAAGGTAATACATTATAGGTAGTTTTTTCCCAATCGACCTTATCAATCATATCGCCGCCTCCTTGATAAGGCGGCATTTGATTGAGAAGCTCTGCCTTGCCGTATAAAATTCCTATTCCTGTAGGCCCGTAAAGTTTATGACCTGAGAAAGCGTAAAAATCTGCATCTAAGGTTTGGACATCAACTTTCATATGCGGAACAGCTTGCGCGCCATCCACCAGTACTTTGCTTCCAGAGGCATGAGCCATCTGGATCATCTCTTGGACGGGATTGATAGTGCCAATAGCATTGGAAACGTGCGTTAAAGCGACTAGTCTAGTTTTAGAATTTAAAAGCTTAGCGAACTCTGCCAGGTTTAAATTTCCTTGGCTATCGAGGGGAATAAATCTTAGGACAGCTTGTCTATCTTCACACATCATTTGCCAGGGAACAATATTGGCATGATGTTCAATCTGCGTTAAAATAATTTCATCACCAGGTTTAATAAACGCTTTTCCAAAAGAATAAGCCACTAAGTTGATAGAGTCTGTGGTGCCGCGCGTAAAGATAATTTCTTCGTTTTTTGAGGCATTAAGAAGCTTTTGAACTTTCTCGCGGGCTTCTTGGTATTTTTTAGTAGCCAAAAGAGAAGATTCGTAAATGGTTCGATGGACTGTACTGTAATGATTTTGATAAAAATCTTGGATGGAATCAATCATGCACTGCGGCTTTTGAGCGGTAGCGGAAGAGTCAAAATAGATAAGCGGTTTTCCATGCATCGTTTTAGCAAGCATAGGAAAGTCTTTCCTAATTTTTTCCACATCAAAAGAAGCTAGTTTCATCGCCTGGCTCCTGCATAAGGTATCGGTAGGCTTGCTTGTTAATGGCATTCATAAGAGAAGGGTAGGGGATCATCTCAATGATTTCTTTACAAAAGCCGTAGACTAAAAGATTTTTAGCGGCTTTCTCTGAATACCCCCGTGTTCTTAAGTAAAAAAGCTGTTCTGCATCGAGCTGTCCCATGGTAGCTCCATGGGAGGCTTTAACATCATCTGCAAATATTTCGAGGTTAGGCTTACTCTCAGCTTTAGCTTTATCACTAAGCAGTAAGTTGCTATTCAGCTGAAAAGCTTGGGTCTTCTGGGCAGCTTGATGTACTAAAATTTTGCCTTCAAAGCTAGAATGGCTAGCATCGTTTAAAACACTTTTGAAAAGCTGCATGGAGCGGCAGTAAGGGGCTTGATGTTCCACTAAAATATTTGCGTGGGCTTCTGCTTGATCAGAAAGCATCCAAAGGCCATTTAAGCTAGCCTCTGCATTTTCTCCGGCAAGAACTACTCGATAGTCGTTCCTTAAAGAAGTAGCGCCTTTGCTAGCCAAAATAGATTTGAAGGTACTACCTTTTTTGAGGCTAGCGCGAAAAGCTTCAAAATACCAATGTTTATTTAAAATTTCAAAAGGAGCTTGGAAGTAGTGTAGGTGAGATTCTTCATCCATTGCCACTTCGATAGAAATATTAGATAAAAATTGTTTTCCTGGCCCATCCACGTGGGTGGCAATTAAATCAAGCTGGGAGTGCGCCCCCATGAAGCCTTGGATTCTCGGGTTCGTCCATAGAGAAAGGTCAGGCTCATGACTATTGAAATGTAATAGCTGCAAAGGGACATCTACCAGAGTTTTAGGAGGCGCATAGATAAAGATTCCTTGACGATGCAGCGCCGCATTAAGAATAGCAAAAGGATCCCTTTCTTCTTTAAGCAGTTTATTCCATTGATTGTTTAGAAAGCTTCCATAAGTTCTCCAAGCTTCCTTTAAAGGTAGAATAACCATTCTGTTAGGAAGAGCAGACAAATTAGATAACTCTGGATAATAATTCCCATTAACCATTACTAAAACAGAGCCCGCGCATTCGGGCAAAATATGCGGTGCAATAGAATCAGCAGCTAAGGGGATAACAGGCGTCGGCTCAAAAGCTTGCATGTAAAGATTTCTTAAACGAAGATATTGAAAAACTTCAGATTGGCGAGTAGGTAAACCGATTTCTAAAAAACGCAGCCAGGCTTTTTCTTTAAGCTTTCGTGTAGGATCTTTTTCTTCAATAGCCTCAACATACATCTTTTGAAGCATTTGCTGAAAAGCTTGTTGATCGGTATAGCTCTCCGTGATCATCGTAGAGCCTCGCTTTGAGGGGCTGGTACTAACCAATCGTACCCTTTATCTTCTAATTGGTGGGCTAATTCAGGACCACCGGATTGCACTATTTTTCCTCCCACCATGACATGGACAACATTCGGTTTAATATAGTCGAGAAGCCGTTGATAGTGAGTGATAAGAATAAGGCCCATCTGAGGATTCATCAGTTGATTGACGCCTCGAGCCACAATACGCATGGCATCAATATCAAGCCCTGAGTCAGTTTCATCTAAGATCGCAAGCGCAGGCTGTAGAACAGCCATTTGTAAGATTTCATTACGTTTTTTTTCTCCCCCAGAGAAACCTTCATTCAGACTACGTTCTTTAAATTCCGTTTTAATTTCCATACGTTTCATCATCTCATCAAGAGATTTTTCAAACTCTACTAAGGGCATTTCGGGATTGCCTTTAGCTTTCAATACAGAATTATAAGAGGCATGTAAGAACTGCAGATTGCTAACCCCAGGAATTTCTAACGGATACTGAAAGCTCATAAAAATTCCTGCATGGGCTCTATCTTCTGGGGCCAATTCCACTATATTTTGGCCTTTGAACAAAATCTCTCCTGAAGTAATTTCATAAGCCGGATGGCCTGCTAAGACCTTTGCAAGGGTGGATTTTCCTGCACCATTAGGACCCATGATGGCATGAATTTCACCGGGTTGTACAACTAAATTTAATCCTTTTAAAATAGGTTTGTTTTCTACATTGGCATGAAGATTTTTAATTTCTATTAACGCTTGGGAAAGGTGAGTCATGAATAATTATCCAACTGAATTTTCAAGTTTTAATGTTAGCAATTTTTGAGCCTCTGCAGCAAACTCAAGAGGTAGCTCTTTAATCACGTCTTTACAAAAGCCGTTAACGATCATATTGACAGCATCTTCTTGAGAAAGGCCGCGACTTCTCATATAGAAAAGCTGCTCTTCATTCATTTTAGAGGTAGAGGCTTCATGTTCAACTTGGCTAGAAGAGTTGCCTACCTCAATATAAGGAAAAGTGTTAGCTGAGCATTGATCTCCTACTAGCATAGAGTCACATTGCGTATAGTTACGAGCTCCGTGGGCTCTTGGCACAATTTTAACTAAGCCACGGTAACTGTTGTGAGAGGTATCGGCTGAGATTCCTTTAGAAACTATGGTTGAACGAGTGTTTTTTCCTAGATGAATCATTTTTGTTCCTGTATCAGCCTGCATATGATGATTAGTCAGGGCTACAGAGTAAAATTCCCCTATGGAATGATCACCTTGCAGAATGCAGCTAGGATATTTCCATGTAATAGCAGCTCCAACTTCTACCTGGGTCCATGAAATTTTAGACGAAATACCTGCGCAGCGACCGCGCTTAGTTACAAAATTATAAATTCCACCTTCTCCAGTTTTTGGATTACCCGCATACCAGTTTTGCACAGTAGAGTATTTAATTTCTGCATGATCCAAAGCAATAAGCTCTACGACTGCAGCATGGAGCTGATTATTGTCATAGGCAGGCGCTGTGCACCCTTCTAAATAGCTAACAGATGAGCCTTCTTCGGCAATGATAAGGGTGCGTTCAAATTGGCCGCTTTCTTTATCGTTGATGCGAAAATAGGTAGAAAGTTCCATGGGGCATTTAACGCCTTTAGGAATGTAAACAAAAGAGCCATCAGTAAACACCGCAGAGTTTAAGGTCGCATAGAAATTATCACCGATAGGAACTACACTGCCTAAATATTTTTTTACAAGATCAGGATAAAGGTTAATCGCTTCAGAGATTGAGCAAAGAACAACTCCTGCCTCCTCTAAATTTTTCTTAAAAGTGGTCCCAATCGAAACGGAATCAAAAACCATATCGACCGCGACATTGGTTAATCTCTTTTGTTCATCTAAAGGAATCCCTAATCTTTCAAAAGTACGTAAAATTTCTGGGTCTACTTCATCTAAGCTATTATACTTAGCCTTAGTCTTAGGAGCAGAGTAATAGCAAATATTTTGAAAATCAATAGGAGGATAGTGGACATTAGGCCAGACGGGTGGGGTAGATTCAAGCCATAGGCGGTAGGCTTTAAGACGAAAATCTAGCAAAAATTGAGGTTCATCTTTTTTTGCCGAGATGGCACGTATAGTCATCTCGTTGAGCCCTTTAGGTAAGCTATCCATTTCAACCGCAGTTGAAAATCCGTATTTATAATCGGATTGTCCCCTAAATGCTTCTTGTGTAGCCATTAAATTCTCCTTATAACTTGCTAAGAGGATATCACAGTAGAGACAAATGTAAAAAGTAAAAAGTTGACAAGGGATAGCCTTTAATCCAAGGCTTCGCTCTCACAAAGATTAAAAAAAACACTATAACATTTAAATGTTTAATTTTCAAATAACTAAGTAGGGAAAAAATTTATTTTTTTAGCTGTTTTTCAAATGGGGAATAAGCTCGCTTTTAGCTCTTTTCCTTAAGAAAGTTAGTAAAATACTCATAACCCTTATCATGCAGCTTTAAAGGTGTAATCTTTGGGGCCACACTATCAAGCTAAAGTTTCAGGGTAGCTATTCAGGTCTCGAGCACACACATACCTGTTTATGAAATCCAAACTTTTTGGCTATTCGATTGGTGGTTTGTAAGACCTTCTTCTAGAAGAGAGAGCGTTAGAAAAATATAATTTTCATAAGCTTCTAATGGTTAACAAACCTTACCTATATAGTGACGACAAAAAGATTTATCTAATTGTTGATCTCTTCATCGAGCTTTTTTTTATCTATCAGTTTATCATCGTGGTAAGTTTGCAAAACTCTTGGATGGCCTCTCTGATCGTATTTATTGAACTTGCCATGACGTAAATCATTTTTATATTCTGCTTCAAAGTAGAGCACTCCTCTATTATTCCAGTATTGAAAAAGACCTTCTTTTTTTCCGTTTTGGTAGGTGCCGTGAGAAGCAAGTTGCTCATTTTCATGATAAGATAGGACTTCTCCATTTTTTTGCCCCTGGATATAGTCTTCTTTACGACAAATTTTCCCATTGGGAAAGTATTCGAGAAGAGGGCCTTGCAAAATATCGTTTTTGTAAGACAAGGTAAGGTGGGTCTTGCCATCCTCGTAGTAGGTGGTACTCATTCCATCACGGACGCCTTGATGATAAAAGGTACTGCTGATCTTATTGCCAGCTTCATTATATTCTGCTAGCTCACCTTCAAGAAGTCCATTCACATAGTGAGCCTCTAGGGCTTTAACTTTAGGGTCAGCATCACCTGAAGGATAAAAAATTTGATGCAGGCCTTCCAAACGATTATTTTGGTAATGGGATTTCACGATAAGGCCATTTGGTTTACGGGTTTGATAAGGGCCTTCTAGATTACCATGCTGGTAATAACCTTGCTCGATAAGGATGCCCTCTTGATTCCATAAGGCTTTAAGGCCATGAAGGATGCCATGATCATAGGTTAATATAGCTTGAGGCTGGCCATTTTTATAAAAGCTTTTTTGTTCCCCATGCATCTTTCCTTCTAGATAATTTAGCAAGTGGGAAGGGCTTTGCTGACCAGTTAGGGCATCAGTAGGATAAAGCTCACGCGCAGGCCCTGTTCGCAAACCTTGTTGATAAGTATATTCTTGATGAAGCGAGCCATCTTCGTACCAGGTGAAGGAAATGCCCTCAACTTTTCCATGCTGGTAGTTTAGCTGGCTAGCTTTCTGCCCATTAGGCCAAAATGTTTCTTCTTTGCCGTGTAATCTGCCTTTTTGATAGAAGCTGATGCGTTTGAGTTGACCATTACTGTGCCACTCTTGAATTTTATGGGTAGGTAGGTTTTGCTCAAAATGAGCTTCATATAAAAGTGTGCCTTCTTCATCCCATTGACGAGATTCGCCTTGTTGCTGGCCATGAGAATAGTTAGTGCTGTTTTTAAGTTGGCCATTGGGAAACCATTCTTCATAAGTCCCATGAAGGGCTCCTTTAACATAATGGGCTTGAATATTGAGCTTTCCATTAGGATACCATGTTTGACTAAGGCCATCCTTCACATCTTTTTGATAGCTCTCCTTTAGAGAAGGTTGGCCATCCTCAAACCATCCTTCAAGCAAGCCAGTTTTTTGATAGCTTGCATAGGTTATACGAAGCTTGAGTTGGCTATTTTTATGAAACTCTTCTTGTTTTCCATCTAAATGCCCGTTTTTATAGAAATAGCTACTTTTAAGTACTCCTGTAGGATACCATTCCTTATAGGAGCCTTCGTAATTTCCATGGATAAACCTATATTCAGCAAGTTTATTACCGTTAGCGTCCAACTCTAAGATAGGCTCAAGTAAATGTCCATGAGGATCATAATGGGCAGATTTAGCTATTTTACCATTAGGATGGTTAAGAAAATGCAGTCCTGTCGGGATGCCATGAGCAAATTCTCCTTGTCCTATTAACTGCCCATCCTCATTGAAAAATTGTTCCAAACCCTCTTTTTTTCCTAATGTATAGCTAGCTCTGTAACTTTCTTTACCATTAGGATGATATTTTACATGCTGACCGTTAGGCTGCCCATATAAAAAATCTTGAAACTCCTTTGTCATACGATTGGGATAATATAGATGGAAGGCAGGAACAGTTTTCCCATTATCAAGTAGTCCCAAATGGTAATAGGCTTCTGTTTTTAAAGAGCCATCCTCATACCATTCTTGGGCAAGTCCTTGTTTCAGGCCTTGGTGATAATGAATAAGAGAAGCTCTTATTTTATTGAGATAAAAAGTCTCATATTGACCGCTAAGTTGATCATTTTCATAAAAGCCTTTCTCTGCTATTTCTCCATTAGAATAACGAATCTCTAAGGGACCATGCTTAACATCTTGCTTCATATAATGAACACTTTCAATTAAGCCATTAGAAAAATATGTTCTGACGGGCCCATGAAGCTTGCCTTTATCGTAGAAAATAATTTTTTGAATAGAACCGTTTTCATTAAAAAATAGCTCAGGACCATGATAAACAGGACGTTGATCTAAATAAAGTAAATCCACTTCTCTTTCAGGATTAGCATTTTTTCTAAAGTGTATTTCCTTGACTGGAACCCCTTCTTTGCTCTCCCCTGAGGGTGCGTAATATAAGATAGTTTTAGGGGTGTCATCTGGATAATTCTCGATAATTTCCAGACGCCAATTGGGTTGAAGTTCTTTTAAAGTGGTGATCACAGCTTCCGTAATGGGAAGCTCATCAGCTTGGTGCGAGGTTTGATCTTGGCTAAAGCCTTTAGTAAAGAGGCTGAGAATAATAAGAAATAAAGTAGGGTATAAAAAATACATGAAATACCTTAAATGAAAAAAACTTTTTAATTTAACTGCCCTTTAATTTCATTTCTTTCTAAAGTTGGCAACAATAAAGTAGCAATTATTCCTATAATAAAAAAAATACCTAGGATGCTTAAAGCATAGACGGGAGCATGCTCATTAAAAAATCTAGTCATTAAACCACCTCCGCCCTGTCCTAAGCCTTCCGATACACACCAAGCCATACCCATCAAGAAGGCGCTTACCATACCTGGACTTTCAGGGACTAACCAATGTCCAAAAGCGATCAATACTGAATTAACAGTGGCGAAAAAAGCCCCTAATAAAAAAATTAGAGCAACGAACGTACTATTGTCAAAGCTAGGATAAAGCAAAAATATATAAAAAGCTATCATGGCCGCCACTGTAGCCCATAGGATAACTTTCTTAGGCGAATATCGATCAGATAGATAGCCTGCCGGAATCAACATCACAGCGCCTCCTAAGATAAGAAAAAGATGGCCGCCGCCATGGCAAATCCAAGGGTTGTAACCTTTACATATCAAAGTGTCGGGCAGAAGAAAAATGGTAGCCCAAAAAAGCGTTTGATTGCAGACTTGCGCGATATACAAGAGACGTAGATTGCGATTTTTGAACATCCTAAAAAGAGCTTTGAGATTAACATCCTGGGTAGATTGAATAGGGGTAAAATTGTGGATCCCTTGGAGACCGTAAAATGAAGTAAATACCAAAAGAATTGCCGGCAAGGTCAAAATGGCCGTGGCACCATGTAAAACAGAATGAAAGTAAGTGTAGATAATTTGGCTGCTTGCAAGCCCTAAGGCTCCTCCGGAAGCAAAGATAGCAATTACCATTGCTTTGCGATAAGGTGTTAAAGCTCCAGCTAAGCTAGTCGCTGCAGGATGAAAAGCCCCCGATCCCACACAAGTAGTAGAATAAATCAATAAAAGCATCCAATAATTTGTGAAGTAAGCTAAAAAGGTGTTAGCAGCAGTAAGTAAGACGCCCAGGCAGATAAGCTGCTTACGCCATCCTCGGTCGCTCAAAGGCCCGAAAAATATTTGCATTCCTTCCCCAAAAAAAGCTCCTGCAGCCGAGATAGTACCAGCAAGAAATAAGTCTATATGAGCCAATGTTTTATACATAGCCCATATCCCTATCATAAAATCTACGAGAAAGTGCGCTAACCAGATAAAGATTAACGGGCGAATCATAAAAAAGTCATAAAATAATAATTTAAAGAAAGTAGACACTATTATAAAGTTTTGGAATTAAGTAATAAAGGGAATAGTAGGCTAGCTAGGCCTTTTAGGATCTTCTTTAATTTTAGCCTTCTAAAAGTAGCTGCCTACTTTTCTGTGATATCTTTTATGACAAAAAATTAGTTTAAACAAAACGCAGAGAAAAAATTTTCATAGAAGTTAGCATGCCTAACCGAAAAACGAGCGAACATAGGCCTATTTGGCTAGCCTCATTAATTCTCTCTGGCTTTATGAAGAGGAGCGCCGCATTTACTCATTTTCCTCTTTTTCGCTTAACATTCTTGCTTTCTCCTTTGGAAGAATCTTTTTAAGCAGAAGTAGCAGGATTGCTCTCAAGTGAAACAGGAAATGAGTATGCATGCCTTATGGAAAAAAAATGGTGGATCTCGCGCAACAAATTGAGTGGATAAAGATCATGGCTGAAGAGTTAAATACAGCTTTAGAGGAACAAGCTCCTATACGCGAGGTGATAAAGAATGTTCAAACGCGCAATGAAGAAGAATATTTAAATTAATAACTTTTAAAACAAGGTAAAAAAATGATTAGATGTCTTATGCATCCTTTTACCTATTCAGTTGTAGCTGAATTGATTCCCCAAAAGGAGGTCAATATCCTTGATCAGAAAATGCTAGAAAAATTAACTATCACCGGCATTACCGTCTCTGTAGGGTTTAAAAATTTACATCGCGTGGGCTGGAGAGTTTACCTTAATGACAATAAAGAAGTATTTACTAAAGCCTTTGAACAATTTTATTTCGTGCATGGCTTGCAGCAACAGGCATATTTTTGGGAAGATAAAAGCGAAATGGATGTTCCAACGGAAAAATTAGCGCAAAGTATACTCTCACACTATTATGCCAGCTTGAAATCACCCTCAGATTCGGGTAGCTTATCTAATATCCCATAGCAAAGAGACAGCTAGCGAATCTTATATACATTATTAGAGTAGAGCAACTCCTATAACTCTACGTTAAGTATTTATTTTCGTGATATTTTATAGGTTCTATCTCTGCTCTTTAGAAAAATGGTTAGCTTAATTGGTTCTCAGATTTTAGTTTTTGATCATTAACTTTGGCAAAAAATTTGGTTAAAAGCCTCATTATAGGAACTGTGTGGGATAAGAGTTTTATAAGCTATAATGAAAATTGCATTATAAGTGCTAGCTAGATTGCTCTAATTAAAAAAATTTGTTTTTTAAGCTTCTTTGCTGAGAAAGATTTACATTCCACATTTAAACGACCAGCTTTTTAAATCTGTATGCGTTCTCTCTATCAGTATACTCAAATATTTCTAGGTTAGGCAAAACGATGATTAACTAAGGGGGGAGGCTGGCAGCTTAATATCACGCCGGCCTATTTCCAAAAGTTTTTCTCCCATCCGTTTTTCCTCTTCCAAAGAAAGCTCCATTAAATTGACTATCTCTTTTTGTTTATAATGTTCACACAAAAAATAGATAAGATTATAGCAGGCTATCTCATAATGCTCGACTTTATGAGCAGCACTTATCAAGGCACTATCATTAGAATTGGATGGTTTGCACAGTGTATACAAAGCTTAAGCTGGCTATTCTTATAAAATTCTTCTTGTTTTCCATCTAATTGCTCAGTCTTATAGAAATAGTTACTTTTAAGTACTCTTATAGGATACTATTCTTTATAAGAACCTTGTTTAGAATTGTGGTAAGGATAGAATAGGTTTCAGGACAACTTCTTAGTCGCGGGAAGAAAAGCTGATTGCTTCTTTAAAGATAAGATGACTAAAAGTTTTTTTATTTTATTTTAGCTCACCTTATTCTAAAAAGTGCTTACGACCATTCTACAATTGAAAACGCTGTCTGGTTTTTTCTGCGATATCTTCTAAAGGATTTTCTGCTAACTCAAGCTTAATAAGCTTAGACAGCTGCCCGATTTCTGCAGGAAGGTTGGTGAGGTGGTTTTGGCTTAAGTAAAGCTGTAGCAGATTAGACAGCTGCCCAATTTCTACAGGAAGGCTGGTGAGCTGGTTTTGGCTTAAATCAAGCCCTTGCAACTGAGACAATTGCCCGATTTCTGCAGGCAGACTGGTGAGCTGATTTTGATTTAAGCCAAGCCATTGTAGCTTAGACAGCTGCCCGATTTCTGCAGGCAGAGCGGTGAGCAGGTTTTGATTTAATTCAAGCCCTTGCAGCTGAGACAATTGACCAATTTCTGTAGGCAGAGCGGTGAGCTGGTTTTGATTTAAGTAAAGCATTTGCAGCTGAGACAATTGCCCGATTTCTGCAGGAAGGCTGGTGAGCTGGTTTTGATTTAAGTAAAGCGTTTGCAGCTTAGGCAGCTGTCCGATTTCTGTAGGCAGAGCGGTGAGCTGGTTTTGGCTTAAATAAAGCTGTAGCAGATTAGACAGCTGGCCGCTCTCTGCAGGAAGGCTGATGAGCTGGTTTTGATTTAATTCAAGCTGTAGCAGCTGAGACAATTGACCAATTTCTGTAGGCAGAGCGGTGAGCTGGTTTTGACTTAAGATAAGCTCTTGCAGCTGAGTCAATTGCCCGATTTCTGCAGGAAGGCTGGTGAGCTGGTTTTGACTTAAGATAAGCTCTTGCAGCTGAGACAATTGCCCGATTTCTGCAAGCAGGGTGGTGAGCTGGTTTTGATTTAATTCAAGCTGTAGCAGCTGAGACAATTGACCAATTTCTGTAGGCAGAGCGGTGAGCTGGTTTTGACTTAAGATAAGCTCTTGCAGCTGAGTCAATTGCCCGATTTCTGCAGGAAGGCTGGTGAGCTGGTTTTGGTTTAAGTGAAGCTGTAGCAGATTAGACAGCTGCCCGATTTCTGCAGGCAGAGCGGTGAGCTGGTTTTGATTTAAGTAAAGATGTCGCAGCTGAGGCAGCCGCCCGATTTCTGCAGGCAAACTGGTAAGCTGGTTTTGATTTAATTGAAGCCGTGTCAGCTGAGGCAGCTGCCAGATTTCTGCAGGCAGAGCGGTGAGCTGGTTTTGGCTTAAGTGAAGCTGTAGCAGATTAGACAGCTGCCCGATTTCTACAGGCAGAGCGGTGAGTTGGTTGTGAGTTAAGTAAAGCCTTTGTAGCTGAGACAGCTGCCCGATTTCTACAGGCAGAGCGGTGAGTTGGTTGTGAGTTAAGTAGTTTGACATGATTTAAAGGATGTTTCATGCTTAAGTAATATTTTGAGAGCGTTTTTTCTCCCAAATCGCTATACTTTATTTACGCCTAAATCATTATAAAGCTCTTAATTTCTTGCAAAGTTGACTATGAAACCAATCAAGCTAGATAACCAACA